>NZ_AUEY01000117.1 GCF_000426225.1 Desulforegula conservatrix Mb1Pa | reverse complement strand
CAAGCTCCCGGAATCCGGTTTCATCCAGATCCGTGAGCTTGTTCACGCCAAGCCCGGAAGCAAGTTCATAAACCCGCTCCTGGCTGATTCCCCGCCTTGAAGCGAGAGACCATATACTGTTGAGACTCTTTATTTTGTTTGCCATTTTATCCTCCGGCTGCTCGTCAGATTTTGGGAACCACCCCAAAATGACCGCCAAAAGGCGGTTTCGCTTAACCAATCAAAAAGCCCTATGCCGCCGAAATATCCAGACTAACCGGCTGCCATGCGTCTTCAATTCCGCCGCGTTCGTACACCCTGATATAACTTTTGGTGTCTGCCACCTGAACGCTCTGGCTTATGGCGTCCATTGCCCTGTGCCAGCGCTCGTCTTCAATTCTCAAGCGTCTCAGGCTTAAAACCTTTGTGGTTGAAATATTGCCTTCCTTGTCCACCTGAAACGCGTCATTGATCAGCACCTTGATTTCAGGCCTCGAATCCTGAGTCCACTCGTTCAGGCATTCGTCAATCAGCTCTTTTGCGGCATGGAGACGTTCATCAAAAGACAGATTTTCGGAAATCGCTATCAGAACCTTTGATTTGCCATCAAAGCTCAGAAGGCTCAGATTTCCTTTTCTGCCTCCGCGCTTTACTCCGTATTTTTCAGCGGAAAGCTCGCAGAACGCGCTTACATCGGCCATTGTTCTGCTTTTGAATGTCTTCAATACTGAATTTACATTCCTTGCTTCCCCGATGATTTCCTTGACCAGGCTGTCACGCTCCAGATCAATTTCGTCGATCAGATTGACAGGCACCAGCCTGCCTTTGTGGTCTTCCCTGTAATCCTGCATGTTCATATATCGTCCTCCTTAAAAATCCCCCTGGCCCCCTTTAAAAGGGGGAATAATGTCTCGGCTGCTCGTCAGATCCGGTTGCCACACCGGATGACCGCCGAAGGCGGTTTCGCTTTATTGTCGGGTTACGAGCAAAGGACGCTCTAACCCGACCTACATTTATCCCTGATATTCCAGCCCCAGCTCCGCCATTCCGCGTTTGACATTTTTCAGGCTCGTCACCGCCCTTATCTTTAAGGAATGCCTCGTCTCCTCATCATCAGCCCTGACAAGGGCAAACAGATCCATGACCACTGTGTTCAGATTTTCGTGAATTCCGTTGATCCGTTTTTTTCTTTCTTTTTCCGCTATTTTAAAAAGCTTCATTTTGTCTCCTTGCAGCTCTTGCAAGCTTTAAAAAGTCTCACCCTCAATGGATTGGTTGCTGAAAATGGTTGTCTTTTGTTTTCGGCGCATTCGGCAAGGTCAATCTCTCCAAGCACCGGGCAGTTTACCTTAAGGCCTCCGAAGACCTCTTTAACCTTTGATAAAACCGAGTTTAAATTCCCGTTATACTTGTCGTTAATCACCAGGCTCACCGTCGCCTTCGAATATCCAAGCCTTTTGGCAACTTCTGCCTGACCAAGATCGGTGGCTTTCTGTGTAAGCAGGCCAATTGCATCGACTTCATTCATGATCGGCCCTCCTGATACATGACCTTTTTAAGATTCGGATCGTATACCTGCCTTACTTTTTTGATCATCGGAGCTTTCGGGCCTGTGTACATGGATTGTATCAATCTGTATCTGGACATTCCGCCTGTATGTTTTGCGGCCTGGACAAGCTGAAGATATCCGGCCTTGTGAAGATGAAAAACATATGATCTGGCATCTTCGGAGTCTACTGGGCTTTCCTCAAGCGACGCGGCCATGGCCAGCTCGTCAGCATCAAATATTTTCAGGATTCGCATGGTGCGCCACATCTGATCCCTTTTTGTTCCCTGGGTGATGGGACTGCCGTCCCTTCTTACCCTCGGAGCTTCGCGGCCTATATCTTTTACAAGTTCATAAACACGGGGTGATTTGTCTGTGGCTGTCTTTTTTATGTAACCAGCTCTTTCGAATCCGCGAAGATACCAGCGCACACTGCTCAGATCATCGAGGTTTGTAGCGTTCAGGATGCTGACGCTTGTAAAAGTCCGCTGCTCCCTGATGGCGTTCCACACATTCTGGCGTGTATCCGCAGAGATTCTTTCTGAAGGAATCATATGATCCTCCTTGCCGGAGCCTCACCTGTGTAAAGCTGGCGGTCTCCCCATTCCTTGAGGCCGATTTCTGAAAGCCCGATTCCCATGGCCTCTTCTTCTATCCTTGAAAGATTCACGCAGATTCGTCTGACAGATCCTTTTGCTGCTTTAGTCACGGCTTCGAGCAGATCATCCTTAACCTTGACCTTGCGGCAGTAGAATGAAGCCAGGAGCTTTGCGTCCTGCATGTCTGCTGGCTGGGTGTATGCCCATTCAAGAATTCTTCCGTGGAAGCGCTCCCATTTTTTCAGCTTCTGGGGCATCATTTCCTCGCCGATCAGAAGAATCGGAGCCTTGCTGCCTTCATAAATATCCCGGACGATTTCCACCGCAGATCTGTTAACGATGTGATCCATTTCGTCTATGATGAGAGGCCTGCCTGAAAGAGCCAGTTGCTCTGATATCTGTTCTGTAAGTTTGTAAATTGGCCCTATCGCGGGAATGCCCATCTGGAGCATAATGGCTTCAAGAAGCGCTCTTTTTGTCCAGCTTGATTTGCATTCGACATAATAGGCCCTGTATTTGTTGGCCGCGTATGACGCGGCCATGCTTTTGCCCATGCCGCTTGGCCCTGAAAAAGAAACCATTCTCGGCAGGTGATCAGGGCTGTTCATGGCCCGCTCAAGCGCCTTCATGCACAGGGCCACGTTCCTGAGCGGAGCAGTGGTCTTGACTTGACTCATTTCCTGTGTCACATTGTCCTCCAAATTGATTTGTTAGTTGTATTTTTAAGGCCCGGTTGTGTTCCACCACACCGGGCCTTGCTTTTTATAATCCGCTGGCCATGATCTTTTCGGCATCTTCATCCATCATCCGGCAAGCTCTGTAATCCGCTGTTGACGGGTAATATTCATGGAATCTTGTGAGCCTTTCTGAAAATGTTTTTCCTGCATTTATTTCTGAATCCAGATGCTTCCAGAATTCCCATTTTTCGAACATATCATCAGGAATTTCCTCAGACTGAATCGATGTTTCAAGTTTTGGCAGGGCTTGATCTGATGCCATATCTGTCTGAAGCTGCGCCCTCATATCTTCAATTTCAGGTGAGGATTCTGGGGCAGGAAGCGCATCATTTGCTCTCACGCCTGTTTCTGCCTGGATTTCATCCACCTTTTTCAGGGCTGTTTTCATTCTGCCGATTCCACGCTTTTCAAGTGCCTGCTCATGCATTGAAACAGGGAAGAAGGCCTTTTTGTTTCGGTTCCATTCAGGAATCGCGATCAGCCGTTCATCATGGTCATAGACCCAGACTTTTGAAGGATCGTGGACGTCATATTCAACGATGACCAGCATTCCGTGGTAATGTTCGAGGCGTTTGTCGAAGTAGATATTGCTGCCGACATTGATTTCTGCCCTGTTGGTTTTCCGCTCGATCCGTGGACGTTTCAGTGAGATATATTCCTCTTCTGAAATCATCTCAGGACGCCAGCCCTGGTCAAGATACTGCTGCCATCTTTCAGCCGGAGTCATGTGGCGTTTTCTGCCTGTCCCTGAATCCGTTATTTTCGGAAGAGTCGAATGATGATGGTAATAATTGTACCAGGTCTGAAACTGGGCCATGAAATCAAGGAAATCAGCCCAAGTTATGGTGATGTCGCTCTTGCCTTTTGCCCGGACATCCTTGTCCATGGCCAGATAAACCGAGCGTTCAACATCCTTGCTCATGCCCTTGCCGCGAAAGGTTTCAAGCAGCCTTGCCCAGTTGATCACATTTTTGTTAAAGGACTCGATTCCGCCGCGTCCCTGGGGATTTCCGGGCCTGCCTGTTTTGTGAAGAACACCGAGGCGCTCGAAAAGACCTGTCATATCACTGGTCATTTCTTTGCCTTCGTTTCCGGCTCCGTTGTCTGTGTAAAGGATCGCTGGAATTCCGCCGTAGGGCTTCTTGTCGTTAAGCGTGACCATGTGCCTTACGCAATCGCCCACTGTCTGGGCAGACTCCGCAAGACCCACGCTCCACCCGATGACCATCTTGGTGACGTTGTCCACCGCGAGGCAGATTTCAGGAATAAAAGGCCTGCCGTGAAAAGGATGCTGAACCTTTGCCTTGAAGCTGTGGCCGTCCATCTGCACGATATCCATGGGCATGAAGCCGTCGTTGCTTCTGCGGACAAAGCCTTTCTGGGATCTGAGTTCCTTTGGAGACTTGCGGCCACGTTCAATGTCCAGTCTGCTGAAATTTTTCACGAACCTTCGAGCCTGATCATATGAGGGGATGTTTTCGCAGCCTGTGTAAGCCATAAGCTCCAGAACGAAATTGATCGCTGGCTTTGAAGGTTTTCTGTAAAGCGTAAGAAATTCTGCTGCCCATGCTGGAATGGCCACTTCCTTGTTTGGGGATTCAGGCACAATGCCCATGTATCCGTATTTGGCGTAATCCGAGGCCCAGCGTTTGAGGGTGCGTTCTGACAGGCCTCTTTCGCCATTGCTGCCGGATCTGTTATTGGCTGAAGCGATAATTTCTGAGAGATAAGCCGGAAGCGTTCCTTGTGTCTGCATGACAAGCAGATCAATAATTCCCTGGCGCTGACTTTTTGGGTGATTCTGGAGAAACTTCACAAAAGTGAGACGCGCTGTAGCTGTGTCTTTCTGCCAGCCTTTGAGGCTGTGAATCTCTGAGCCTTCCTTATTATAAGGAGCAAGCATGGATGGCATTCTGGGTGAGGGCAGCTTTACCTTTGGCGCATGAAGAACGATGATTTCAGCTCCGGCAGGCTCGACTTCAGCTTCTTCAATCGCTGGAGCTGGGGCCAGGGATTCAAGAAGGCGGTCGGATTCGGCCTTTACCATAGCGTCTTTGATATCAGCTGGAAGGCATTTATAAGGAAAAACCTTCATATTGCCGCCACGAACACCCTGAATTTCGCAAGGCCAGTTCTCTTTTGCAGCTCTTGCCAGAATACCCTGACGTGTGCGGCCCAAGAGAATGGCTATTTCCTTTGCGTCATAGCTGGACTTCATGCCGCAACCTCATCAAGGACATGGGTTTCGTCCAGAATGGCCAAGTATTCTTTCGGGCAGCCTTTTCCGATCAGATAATTAAGGACTTTTCGACTCTCTCTGTTGCCTTTGATAAAGGCGCAGACATTCTGCCTTGGAATCCCAAGTTCCCTGCCAATATCAGTCTGACTGATCCCGTTCAGCACCATCCATGCTTTAATTTGTAAGCTTTTACGCTTGATCATAATGAACCTTCAATTTTCTTAAGCCTGTTTTTAGCCACCTTTGCCTCCTGGTATGCTTCAGCCCAAGACAAGAGCTTTTCCTGCTGCTGATCAATTGCCCTGTATCCGAGAGGCCTCATCAAAATGGACAACAGCTCCGTACAGTCACAATCCACGGCCCTGCAAAACACCGGGAAAAGCTTCAGGGGCATTACATGCTCGTCAGCCTGAGGATTAAGCCACTTTTCGAGCAACGACATGCTTATCTGAGTCTTTATGCCGTGCCTGCGGCAACTCTCCTCCATACGTTCCAGAATCTGCTCTCTGGAGTATTTGGAAGCCTTGGCCGCCGCGTTCATAGCCAGCTTCAGATCATATGAGATGTTCAGGTTCTGTCCCCTGAATTTCAGTTCCATCTGATGCACTGTCCGAAAATTCCTTATTTGTTGTCCGAAAAGCGTCAATTCTCTGACGTTGTAACCATGGAAATTTTGTTGTAAATTGAAATTTCCGGTTACTTGTAATCTTATAAGCCAAAGCTTATGCAAAAGCAAGCCAAAATTTACTTTAAGCTTGTTTCATCTTGATTTTTTGGCTTTATTAATGACTAAAATTTATAAATATGTGGATTTATTATATATGGATAGCTTTAATCTTGAAAATAATGACATTGACCCCTCTTTAAGCTTGAATGAATCAAGCGTAAACGAATTCAATGCCTGTTTGGAGAGAATACGTGAGGCTGTTAAAGCTAAAAGTGATGCTGATATAGCTAAAAGTTTAGAGATTAAATACCAATCAATAATAGCGGCAAGAAGGCGTGGGCAAATACCGCCGGGATGGCTTTTTGCAATAGCAGCCAAATTTAATATTTCTGCCGATTGGCTCTATTTCGGCACTGGCCCAAAAGAAAGAGGAAGCACGCAGCCTGAATCACAGTCCAACGTGATCACATGCGCCGACAATACAGCCATAGACATTGATAACTACTGCTTCATACCAATGGTGGAAGCCCGCTTGTCCGGCGGTCACGGCGAACCTGTATATTCGGAAGGGATCAAGGATTACTATGCGTTCAGAAGGCGTTTCATCAATTATATAGCGACCAGCCCTAAAAATCTGATACTGATGAGAGTGACAGGAACATCGATGGAGCCTGAAATAAAGGACGGCGGGACTATAATGATTGATATGGGCAGAAAGCATCCTAAAACCGGCGCATACTTCGCCCTGGGCTACGGAGATTCACTGTCAGTAAAGGAACTGGAGTTGCTGCCAGAAGGCCGTGTGCGTATAATAAGCAAAAACCGCAAAGATTATCCACCCCACGAAGCCGACCTGAAAAGCATCCGTATAATCGGTCAGGTAATCTGGGGCGACCGCATGTTTCCAATCTAATTAATCCTAAGTAAACCCCCGGCTCTGCCGGTGGACTCAAAGAGTTTGACATATCCAGGAATAAGAAGAAGTCTCCAATAACTGAACCGCCTAAAGTTAAAGGAGACTTCAATGACCGAGACACAAAGCCTAAGCCATAGTGCCTGGGAATGCAAGTATCATATAGTATGGATTACAAAGTATAGAAAAAAGACTATTTATGCAGAATTGAGGCGATATTTGGCCAGGCAAAAAGAATGTGCAATATTGGAAGGCCACTTGATGTCAGATCATGTTCATATGCTTATTTCGATTCCCCTAAAGTATTCTGTGGCGCAAGTAGTAGTCTTTATAAAGGG
>NZ_AUEY01000116.1 GCF_000426225.1 Desulforegula conservatrix Mb1Pa | reverse complement strand
TTCCTCGCTGTCTTTTCATCCATGCCAGCTTGCAATGCCGAGATTACAAGGCTTTTTCCCGCGCTTAAATTTTTCTTCAATTTCTTCACCTGATTGTCAGTGATCATCCAATGATCCTCCATATCACAACATTGGATAACCGGGTTTGCATTAAGCGGGAATTCTAATTGTCGTCAGGGGGGATTTATAACTGTCGTTGATCACTGTAAGGCATATAACGCTTCCAATAGAGGCAGACATTTTGTATTCAATCACAGGGTGTGATTTAAAAGTACTTACCCCAATCGATAACAAAAAAAATGTGATCTGAAAATATTATAAATATCAATTTTTATATAGATATCTAAAAGTGATTGTAATAGATGCGCAAACATGAAATCAACGCGTCCATTTACAGAAGAAGACTGGCTTGCGACTCCAGAACCAGTAAAGAAGGCTTTTATAGCCATTGAAGAAAGAGCTCTGGAGCGGAAAAATAATTGTCGTTGATCACCCCAGGGTTTTTAAGTAACACCTCCATAACTCTTAGAAGCCTTTCATCTCTTCCCATCGGTAAATGCAGTTCTGTTGGCTCTGCCTGTTGCAATTCGTCGATTATTACAAGCATCAGCCGGTATCCTGAACTCTCTGGTAAGTAGCCATCTCCTATCAGTACTGCTTTCAGAATCAACTCACGTAAAAGTGATGACACTTTCAGTATGGTGCAATCTTTTGGCAAGGATGAAGACATGGAAGGATCAATGAACAAATTACGTAATAAAATTTCGCCTGGGAAATAGACTTCATGCTCCATATCAGGTGGTACCCATACTGCCTGTGAAGGCGGTGCGACCCAGACGTCACGTCCGCAAACAACCCTCATTACACCGCTGCTTGCATAGATAAGCTGACCGCGAGGATGAGCATGGGAACCAGCGCAACCAGCCTGATTCACTTGCATGGCAAATGGTATGACAGGCAATGCTGGCTCAATTCTATATCCAATTTCAATAGGTGATAATTTTGTCAGTTTATCGATATTCATTGTCCATATATAGCAAGACAGTCATATGGTTTGCAAATTATAGTTTCTCATAACTTTCGAATAGGAGAACCCATAATGAAGAATCAAAATGAACAGACACATCAGGCTAAAATTATCGAACAATTCACGCGTCAGGCCATTCCTTTTACACAAGTACAGGCACACTCAGATGCAGTGCAGGTATTAATCGAGCTTTCTGACGTATGCAAGAATGACAATGTACTGGATGTAGCCTGTGGTCCAGGCATAGTTACTTGTGAGTTCGCCCTCTATGCAGATCATGTTTCAGGAATAGACATAACTCCGGAGATGATTGTGCAGGCGGAAAAACGTCAACTGGAGAAGGGGCTTAAAAACATGACCTGGGATATCGGCAATTCAGTTTCATTGCCATATCCCGACAATTTATTTTCGATTGTATTGACAAGATACAGTTTTCATCATCTGCTTGAACCGCAAAGAACTTTGACGGAAATGATTCGAGTCTGCAAAACAGGCGGTATGGTGATAGTAGCTGACGTAGCTGTGGAGTCTTCTAAATCTAAATACTATGATAATCTTGAAAAAATGCGTGACCCGTCGCATACTCACGCTCTGACACATGAAGAATTTGCTTTATTATTTCAGAACTCGGGCTTGTCTGATTGTATCCAAAGCTCCTATGACGTTAATATAGAACTGGAAGATCAATTAAGAGCGTCTTTTCCAAATTCAGGAGATGAATCTAAACTGAGAGATATGATTATGAACGATATTGGAATAAACCTGATAGGTATTAACGCCCGAAAAGAAAATAAGAGGATAATATATACAGTACCAATATCTGTCTATGCCGGAAAGAAATAGATCTGTCGAACTTGTCCATGAGGTATTATATTGAAAAAAATTGATTTGATTGCCGCATAGTTAAAAAACTCATTGAGAAAAATACTTTACAAAATACATTGCTGCTTTCAAATACAATGGCTTTTGACAAAAGCTGTCTTTGAATTCATCGCAGAAATTGAGGGTCTGGAATGCAGCAAGAAAAAAATATATCTCCTGGAATGGTGCTTGTCACGGTATGCATAGCCCAGTTCATGGCTCCATTTATGCTGACTTCTGTTGGAGTAGCACTGCCGTCACTCGGCCGTGAGATGAATGCTTCTGCCATGCAACTTGGTCTTGTAGAACAGCTTTATGTGCTTTCTATTGCTATGGCTATGCTGACATTCGGACGCTTCGGAGATATTGTCGGTCAGAATAAGGTGTTTCTTACAGGGCTTGTCTTTTTTACCACTTTGACATTTTCATTAAGTTTTACCCGAAGTATTGAAATGGTGATGTTTCAGCGTTTTTTTCAGGGAATAGGCGGTGCCATGCTTCTTTCAGGGAGTATGGCCATTGTTGCGTCAGTTTATCCTCCTGAAGTTCGTGCCAGAAAAATTGGTATCGTATCGGCTTGTACATATGCGGGACTTTCAAGTGGGCCGGTAATCGGCGGATATGTAACAGCTCATCTGGGATGGAGATTCGTTTTTGCCATGGCAGTTCCATTCGGGTTGTCAGCCATATCGATGTGCATATACGGAATGAGAAATATCTCAAGGAATGCTCCAGGTGAAAAAATGGACTGGAAAGGAAGCTTTGTGTATGCAGTCGGCATAGGTCTTTTTATGACTGGAGCTGCCCATGCCAGACAGATGCCAATGGGTCCGATTATGATAGCCATCGGGATTCAGGGGCTAACAGCTTTCTTCTATATGGAAAAAAAGACGCCCAGTCCTCTTCTTGATGTATCACTGCTTTCAAATAACCGTTTTTTTACTTTAAGTTGTCTGGCTGCTTTTGGAAACTATGCAGCTACTTTTGGGATAACATTTCTCATGAGTCTTTTCCTGCAATATGCAAAGGGCTTGTCTCCAAGACAGGCTGGTTTTATTTTGCTTCTTCAGCCTCTGATGCAGGTGATAACTTCTCCAGTTGCAGGAAGATTATCCGAAAGAATTGAAGCTGCAAAGCTTGCAACAGCCGGTATGCTCGCAAGTTCAATAGGACTATTGCTTGCCGCAATTACAGTGGGTACAGATACATCATTGTGGGTTATTGCTGCGGAGCTTATCCTTATTGGCTCTGGATTCGGTATTTTTATAACGCCCAATTCAACTGCAATAATGGGAAGCGTTGAAAGAAGACAGTTAGGTGTTGCATCGGGAATGATAGGGGCTATGAGGACTCTTGGGATGGCAGTGAGCATGACTTCTGTTGCGGTCATTTTTTCTGTATTTATGGGAGATTCAGCCATAAAACCTGAGACCATCCCTGAATTTATCATAAGCATGAAAGTCGGTCTTGTTGTTGCCGCATTGTTTTCATTTCTTGGTATTGCAGTTTCTTATGGTAGGGGGAAACAAGCAAGATACCACTGATAAATGATCTCGAATTTGTTAATCAGGAGCAATGAATAAAACTGCGCTGGAATCTGATTTGTTAAATTCGAAAAAGGTTTTGGTTTATCCAGACACCCAGATTGTAAAACTGGGATCTGGACAGATTTTTACATATAAAGATCTGTTGATGTTAAACTTTATGAAACAATTCCAAATTTCCAGTAATTCCAAGCCCTCTCAAAAATAGGCGAAATATCGACCAGACTAAAGAAATTCGAAATGCTTTTCAGGCAAGTAATCCTTGAGATGACAGATTGCCATCAAGATACATCCCTCAATATTCAATGACAGTCTATACTGTATTTGACCACGGATTACTCTATGATAAAATGTTTCATAGAGTATATTTCTATTTTATATCTGATAGAGTATAAAAATAATAAATACCCTAATTGACATAATTGAAACATCAGCTTCATGGATAAGGAGTGATAATGATCCACAGACTTGTTTCACCTGAAAGTTTAGGACTTGCCTTAGGACTGAGCGCAAGAAGAAAAGCCTTACCCAAAAAGCAGTGGGGCATCAGGTCTGCATGGAACAGCATACCATCTCCAAGGTTGAAAAGGGTAATCCTGGAACAACGCTGAATACTCTTTTCCGTCTTCTTGCAGCTCTTGATCTTGAACTTGTGATTCAGCCACGCCAGAAAAATGAAAATATTGAAAGAGATAACTGGTAAAATGCTAAAACCACGAATAATATTTGATTTTTAAATATCCATGAAAATGAGAAGTTGTTTAAGGCCTTACAGCTTTTTTACATTATGGTTAATGCTGCATACAGCGATACCAAAGTTCATTCAGAAGTGACACTCTATTTGTTTAATCATACGTTTAAAAAACGGCATATATATTGCTTTACCAGTAATAAGAGGAAAAACTTTTATATGCCAAATACATTAAAAACATATCGATTCCCCATAATACTCACAATAAGTATGCTTGCCTTTCTTTCTATTTGGGCCTTTCACACTTGTCAGGAGATAATTGAACGCAGCCATTCCAGACAAAGGCTTCGCTTCGATATTGCTGCAAATAATCTGATAGCCATAGATCAACATTGCCAGCTTCAGAATGAGGTTATTCAGAAAGTTATAAGCAACTCCATCCAGAATTCACCTTTCAGTTTTTTCATCCTCGAACGAAACGGAAAAGCCGATTTTAAAATAGGTGATGCGCCAGATAGCCTTAATCCTCAGTCATCTGAAGGAGAAAAATTCGAAGATAATGAAATTTATTTCTGGAAAACACTTGAAACAGTGAACAGTGGCAACAAGATTATGATCATGGGGGGGAACCTTGAAAAAGACCGGGGATATATAATCCAGAGTAAAAATTTGGTTATTACTGTTTCTCTGGCTCTTCTGGTCATAACTGCAAATTTGATTGCATGGATAATGATGATTAGAAGCAGAAAACTTTCAGAACAGCTTGAAGCACAAAGGGCAAGATCAGCCTATCTTGAGGATCTGGAACTGGCAGCAGCAGGGCTGGCCCATGAGACAAAAAATCCTCTTGGAATAATTTCAGGTATTGCCCAGCAGATCTCCAGAGAGCCAGACATCCACGAAGAAACCCTGAAAATGATAGAAAGCATAATAGACGAGGTGGATAAGGCTGCCTCACGTCTTGGTCATTTTCTGACATTTGCAAAGCACAGGGAAGTCAAGGCAGTACGCATGGATGTTAGAAAATCCATTCAAAAAGTTGTAGGCGTCTTGCAGGCTGAATTTGATTCGGTCGGTGTAAAACTTGAAGTCAAATGCCCTGAAATAGCAATTATTGCAGACGAGGATATGCTTCGACAGATCCTTGTCAATCTGCTCCTCAACAGCCTTCATGCTTCTGCCGGAGGGACAATGGCTTTTATCAGCGTAAGCAGAAATTCAGATATAGCCGAAATCCTTGTTGAAGATCAGGGCACTGGAATCAATTCTGACCTTCTGCCCAATATTTTCAAGCCTTACGTAGCGGGTTTCCCTGATGGCCATGGACTTGGACTTGCCATAGTAAAACGCCTTGTTGAGAATCATGGCTGGACAATAAAAGCTGAATCAAATGTTAACAAGGGGACTGCCGTGAAAATATCCGGAATTATGATATCCGATTCCGGCGAGGGCAATTCATGAAGAAAAGAATTCTCATCGTTGACGACGAATCACGCTATCTTGAGCTTTACAGACAGGTTATTGAAGCCGCCGGATTTACGACAACCCTTGCCTCTTCCGCAGAAGAAGCGTTATCTTTAATGGATGAAAAGCCACATGACATGATCGTCTCGGATGTCAGAATGACGGGCGCAAGCGGAATCGAGTTGCTCCAAAAAGTACGCGGAAAACATGAGTTGCTGCCGTTTCTTCTTGTTACAGCGTATGCAGATGTCAGGGATGCTGTAAAAGCCATGAAATTAGGAGCTGTTGACTATCTTTCCAAACCTGTGGATCTGGATGAACTGATATCAGCCATAAATGATACACTTGGAGTCAGCCGTCAATTCCAGGAATGTGAAATACCCTCTGAAGCATTAAGGGGCATAGTTGCGGAAAGTCCGGCAATGAGATCTGTGCTTAGGGATGCATTTCGTGTGGCCGCAAGCGATTCAAATGTTCTTTTGACAGGAGAAAGTGGCTCAGGAAAAGAAATAGTCGCGGAATTCATTCACAGGAATAGCCAGCGGAGAAACAGGCCGATGATTGCTGTCAACTGCGCCGCAATTCCGGCCAATTTGCTTGCCAGCGAACTGTTTGGCCATGAAAAAGGAGCATTCACAGGTGCTGTGGCCAGACGTACGGGACGTTTCAGGGAAGCAGACGGAAGCACACTTTTTCTGGATGAAATTGGAGATATGACGGTTGAGCTTCAGCCCACATTGCTCAGAGCCATTGAAACCGGCGTTGTTAATCCTGTGGGCAGTGACAAGGAGACAAAAACTGATTTCCGCCTCCTTGCGGCAACAAACCAGAATCTTCAGACGCAGATGGAATCAGGTAAATTCCGACAAGATCTATATTACCGACTTAATGTCATAGCCATTGAAATTCCACCATTACGTGAACGTCAGGAAGATATTCTTCCCCTCGCACGATTTTTTATAGCTCAGGGACATTCTGAAATCAAACGTCTGTCAAGGGCTACGGCCTCTGCACTTATAGCCTATCACTGGCCAGGCAACGTGCGGGAGCTGGCAAATTCGATGGAGCATGCTTTGCTTCTGTGCCAGTCTGATGTAATTTCACCGGACAATCTTCCTCCTGTTATACGAAGAACAACTAAAATAGACGCAATAACACAGAATCAGTCCAGCCAATCAGAATGTCAGAATGTCAAAACACTTGAAGAACGCGAAATAGAAAGCATAAAGCAAGTTTTGCTCAAAACAGGAGGAAATCGCACCCAGGCTGCAGAACTTCTCGGGATCACGCGCCGTGGGCTTATTTACAAGATGAAAAGATTGGGGGTAATGTAGAAAGAATTTTATATGAGTATATCATTGATAAATTCATTCACACTGACACATCTTTTCATGTGAAAATATTTCACATGAGGTTTTCAGTACGGCCGTGGTGAATCGGTAAGTATTCCAGTTAGCGATTTGACTCGTTCCCCCATATTTATTGGATTAGCCGCGTCATCAACTATTCGACATACAAACAACATATATATTCAGAGTGTCCTCCTTGCCGCCTTGGTATCATTTTGAATGCAAAATGGAATTAGTTTTTTTGATTACCACTCTGCTTCAGCCATAGAAAGCATGGTTGATGGCATGGGCGGAGTCCTAAGAGCAACATAAATAAGTCTGTGAATCATGGACGGCAGATCATATCGGCGATTGAATCTGTACTGAAATTCTGCCAGGTAGCGTGGAACATGCTTGCGATTAATTGCATGATAAGTACCTTTGAGCGCATTTTTTAAGTTACCAAGTATTATATTGACCCATTTGAAGGATGGATGCTCTACAGCTGCTTTACCACCTCCAGTAACATGGGGTTCGTGCTGGAAACCAGCGAGCTC
>NZ_AUEY01000115.1 GCF_000426225.1 Desulforegula conservatrix Mb1Pa | reverse complement strand
AGCGGCATGGCCTGAAGATTTGCGTCAAGGTCATCAACCGCGCAATATGGCATAAGATGCCCGGCATCCATGGCTATGGCCTTGATCTCGTTGTCCGCCACAGTCGGGGTCATGGTTCCGGTTTGTGGATTCCTGTAACGCTCTGATCTTCGCTGGATAAAGAAGCCCGCTATATCAATGCCCTTGTCTGTCACCCTGACGTTCATATTGGCTGTTGACTTGAAAGCCTCGGCCAGTATCAACAGCGTGCTGTATGCTTTTTTGCCTGCCCAGAAAACTATGTCTCCGTATCCATTGTCCTCTATGGCCTCTTTCATTGCGTCCAGAGTCTCGAACACATCCTTGATTCCTGCGTTCGATGCATCCCAGAGCTTCACAGGTGTGATTTCCGCCGGAGTGCCATAATTGATTTCCCAGCTTTCCCATCCGCCTCCGTCAAGCTGCACAGGCCATACAATGCTGCCTGAAAGGGAACCGGCTGCGATTGCCTCTGTCGTGGCCCTGACAATCCTTCTGAGATGATCTGTCTTGTTCTGGGCCCATGTTTCCTTGCTGCTCTGGCCAAGAAGTTTGAGATTGTTCAGCTCCACGCCTGTCACAGTCACGTTCGGACGTATTGGCAGAGGTTCATACATCGCTGTTGTGCCGGTTTCCTTTGTCGCCGGAATACTTGGAGCGCCTCTTCTTACGACAGGCATTGCCCTCACAACCGCCTTGAGCATGTCCTCGCCCACAAATGGCAGAGGATGATTCGGTCTGTTTGTGAATACTGAGTCTATTACCGGCGTCTTCAGCGGAGGAAGGCCCTTGAGATATCTGATCAGAGTGTCTTTTGTAAAAAAGCCTTTAAGATTAAGATCCATTTCATTCTCCTTTATTCAAATATTCCCCCTTTAAAAGGGGGCCAGGGGGATTATCCCTGCTTATCTCGCGTATATGCGTCTGCGGATCATGGCCTTGATAATTGCCGCGTCAGGCTGGGCAGGACTTGCAATGCCTATCTTGAGAACGTCTTTCCTGACCTGGCCGAAATGCACGATATTGCCTGCTGTCTGAAGAGCCGTATCCACGGTTTCTGTCATGACTCCGTCAATGGCTGTGATATAATCAGCGGTTATTGCGACTCCGTTCGCGGGAGCAGCCGCGCATGTGATGTTCCACTTGCCGTCAAGATGCCCGATCTTGCCAGTGCCACCGGCGCTGCCCGCCAGAACTCCGGGTGAGACCTCTTTGAATGTTTCTGCTCCGGCGATTATGATCAGAGTGCCTGGCTCCACAGGAACATTTTCAAGAGTTCCTGAAAAAGCTGTAAGGACTCCATTTCCTGTAGCGAGAGTCACATCATCAACCCTGACAAGCGGAACCAGTGCGCCTGAAGCGTTTTCTGTGACAAGAAGACCCGCCGGATAAACGCCATTGTTTGCTTTAAGCGAAGCAGAGAGGATAACAACCGGATCACCGCTCAGAATGATCTCTTCTGTCCTGCTTGATTCGAATACTTTTCCGTTAATGGCCATGTTTTAACTCCTACAAAGATGTCGCCCCGCTGGGGCTTTTTTCGGTTGAATTCATTTTTTACACCTTGCTCATCAGGTCATCAGGCAAAGCCTCTTCTCTCTTTCCATCACCCGGATTTGAAAATTCGTTAAGCAGCCCGTTTTCAGGCAGAGTCCCCAGGAAGTCGAAAAAATGATCCTGAAGCGATTTCTTGCCTGAGCCTTTGGACAGTTCGATTTCATCGCCTGTTTTTCCGAGCGCCAGAGCAACTGCCTCAACCGCGTCCTTGTTTGCCGGAAGGATTCTGCCCTTTGAAATCAACTCCTCAATTTTTGTTTCAACCGCTGTTTTTGAGGCTTCATCCTTGATGGCTGAAAGCTCTGTCTCTGCCGCTTTCTTTCCGTCCTCGGCTGCCTTGGCTCTGTCTTCAGCCTCTTTTCTTGCCTTTTCCTCATCTTCCAATTGTTTTTTAAGCTCTTCGACTGTTGGCATGTTGGTCTCCTCTTTTGATGACATTTCTATTGTTAAAGACTCTCCCTCCGAAAATTTAACATCAGCCAGACCAGGCACGGCCGGAGGGACGGCTCCCAGAAGCCCGACATGGCGCACAGTCTTTTTGTCTGCGGCAAGAGAGATGCTGACTTTCTTGTAATGGCCATTGTTTACGAGGGTCTTGACCACCTCCGGAACGTCTTTGAATCTGGCCATCAGAATATCGCCCTTGCGTTTAAACTCTTCTGCCCAGCCAAAAGCCGGATCAGAATCCTCAGGATGACCGAACACAAGCGGGGCCGGAGCCTTGGCAGCATCATAGCCAGCCGCTATGGCGTCCAGATCAGCCTCTGTGAATGAAACAGGCTTTCCTGATTTGGCTGTGAATGTTCCTTTTTTTAAAACTTCGATCCAGTTAGGCATTGCTTTTCCTCCGGTGAGGCATTAAAATATTTACAGATGTAGGGTGTGTGCCGTTCTTTGCACGCACCATTCAAAATTGTCTCGGTATGAGGACTCGAAAATCGGCCTGGCGAGTCGGGAACAATCCTTAAAAGGACGCTCCAATGGAGGGGTTTGCCGACCTCCCATGCCGGGACATGCTACATACCCACCTTCCTGTAACGAAGATTGCTTTCGATGCTGTAATCCTTAACCACACCGGCTGTGACAACCTGATTAGCTATCCCTTTGCCAATAGCCCTGTCTGTCCTGATAATCATCTTGACCAGCTCGTCTCCTGATCGTACCCAGGTCATAACTACTGCCGGATCTTCCTGATCCAGATACCATTCAGCGGCTGCGAACCTGTCCGCAAGTTCGGTTACTTCGTCTGCTGTCAGTGCCTGTCCGCGAGCTTTTTTTGTCTCCCTGACAAGATGGGTGACCGCATGATCATCGATTACAACCAGAGCCAACTGTGGCTGCTTTTCCATACTGTTGCAGACCTTGAGCGGCAGATTAGCCATGGGATAAACTTCACCTTTCGGCTGCATGGATTCTATGACTCCTGCCACCCATTCCCTGTATTCCTTCTTCATTCGTTCACCCTCTGCCCAGGCAAGGGTCTGAAGGCTTTCAAGGTCTTCCTGTTTCAAATGTTTTTTGAGACGTTTGAAGCAAGACGACTCTGAAAAATCCATCCTGTCATCAGGGCAGGCTCTTTCCAGAAACTTTTCAAGAAACCTCTGTTTCAGGGTCGCCGGATACTTTGAAAGATCAGGCTGGTAATGCGCCTTTCCCGGATGGAAATTGAATCCCGGATCAGGCACGAGCGGCCTGGCTGGCATCTTTCTTCCTGTCTTCGGATCAACAGGCTCTATAAGGCCTGGCATGCCTGATTGAACCTCAACACCCTTTCGTTTCACCTGGCCCTCACTAAGCGGCCTGACCGTACATCTGCATCTGAATCCGTTTGGCGGATACCAGCTGTCCCAGAACGGATCATCAAAGCGGTAAACCTGGCCATTCATGGCAAGATGAGTCGGCCTTGTCCTTCTGTCTGAAACTGCGCTGTACATCCAGAAGGGCATGTCATCGACTGACTGGGACATCTGGTTGTAACGACCGACCTGAAGCGCGGTCTGAACATTTGTGCGAAATACGTTGTCCACCCGCCATGCCGACTTGCCTGTCCATCCTTTCTGCTCCCACAGATCCGCATGCTGTTTTTTCCATGCTCCGAATGACTGACCTTCACTGATTGCCTTGCCAAGGCTCCTGTAAAGATCCATAACCGTGTCCATGTTCGACACGCCTGAAACTGCAAAGGCATTGACCTTCTGTTCGTTCCACAGCTCTTTGTATGCCTTTGGCTCCATTGGAACTTTGGATTCCCAGAACTTAATGGCGTCCTTGAATGGTAGGCCATCGGGTTTTGTCATTTCGTACCCTCACCCTGTGAGAGAGCGGAGCTTGTGGTGAAGCGTCCCCAGAGGTCAGCGGCAAACATCGCCCTTGTAAGGACTTCCTCCATGCCTTCAGATCCCATCAGTTCCGGAAGAGCCTCTTCCAGTCTTGTATGCAGTTCTTCGAACGATTCAGCCTGGTTTATTATCTCTGACAGTGCTTTAGTTATTCCGTGGGCATCGGCAGCTTCGGGAATAATTCCGTCGAGCATCTCATCAAGGGCGATCTGGTCAGGATCGTCTGTTTCTTCATTGCCCTTTTTTCCTGTCGAAAAATCGGAAGCACCTTCATCTTTGGAAACATCCCCCTTATTTCCCTTTTGAGGCGGTACTGATGCGGGATTTTCTTCAGGCGAAGAAGATCCGACTTCAATTTCATCATCCTTGTAGCCATAGTTGCGGGTGTAATAGACCTTGGTGAACTTTGCCCCTGTCTTTGATACGGCCTCATCTATCTTTGCCCTTGACTCGTAATCCTCCGGATCAATGTATTTGAAAGTCGGAGACAGCGTTCCTTCCGGAGCGTTTATCTTTGTGTAAATCCAGGCCAGTTCCTGCCAGAAAGTTATGATCAGGTGCTCATCAGCTTCCCTGAAATCGCCCAGAGCGTCGAAGCTGGTTTTTGATTCCGCGAAAGTGCCTGTCTTGCCGCCTTCATTGGTTATGGACTGGCCGTGCAGAACCCTTGCTATGGCTGTGTCGCACATGCGGATCAGGTCTGAGTGAATGTTTCCACCCTTGTTATCCAGGGTATGAATATCAACCTCTGTATTGTTTGAAACCACAGCAACTGCATTTTGAACCATTGCCGTAAGCTGTGACACAGCGGATCTTCTGGCTGTTTCATCTCCGTTCACCTTGCCGATAACCCAGGGGATGCCGAATCTTTCGCAAAGAATTGTCCAGAACTTGATTCCGCCTTTCTTGATCGCTACGGGCCAGAAACATCTGGACAAAAGCCTTAGTCCATACGGATTGACCGCATCATGAAAATGCCTTGCCATAACCAGCTTGCCGAACTGGATTGGCTCATTTTCATTATTCCGGAGCACAGGCCTGTGGAAACCGTCGAAGCCGAACCATTCAGCAGGCCTTGGTTTGATTTCTTTCAGCCTGAGACTCCCGCCATTTGGTTCCCATATAAGCTCGCTAAAAGCCGTTCCGTAGTAAGGCGCATCCAGCATTTGACTCATGATGTTGTAGAGATCTACGTTTTCAAGATCCTTTTCCAGTGCCTCGCAGACCCGGACAGCGTCGGGAGTTGCCTCCAGGCCTTTTTTCGCTCCTGGCGTAAAGGCAAAATCACGTTTCTTGAGTGTTCCAAGCTTGCGGTTCTGGATACAGGAAAGAACCTTGTCGTCTGACGTAAGCGCCCTTAAGGCCTTGATCCCGTCACCAGTTTTTTGAAGCACGGGGTCAGGATCAGGCAGAATGCCGAGCCATGAATAAGGATCAAAACCGCCTAAAATGCCTGAGCCGTTAAGCTCGCTTAAAAGTCCGGCACGTTCATGCTCGGTATCCGAAAAGGAAAGAAACTCTGTGGGGCTTATCCATATGCCTTCAGTCATTGTACCCCCTCAAAAACCTGTCCGATTCACGCGGAAGGGCCGTCATAACCTCAATTACGTCAGACATTCCGTCCATTGTTCGTGAGGCAAAATATCCAAGAACAAAGGCAATACCCGCGTCTCCGTGTCTTTTCTGTCCTTTTCCGTCTGTGCTTCTTTCCTGTATTCTGGGAACGCCCTTGATAATCTTGAACGCCCTCATATCCGCGAGAATGTCCTTGTCACCCGGAATATCGTATATCGATCCGTCTTCCATTGCGGACTTGAAAGGAGCCATGTTCTCCAGATACCAGCCCTCGGACAGCATCAGCTGGACGATTCTGCCGACTCCGTATCTCTGGGCCGCGACCTCTGCCAGGTACTGGCCATTGCCCCTCGCGTCCATTACTCCGCCGCAAAATCCTGGCAAGCGGTCGACAAGGTAAAAAAGGATCTGCTCCTGCTGTTTGAAAGGCATGTTTCTTATTTCAAGAACAAATGGAGACCGCCTTCTCAAATCCTGCTCTATAATCAGGGGCGTTATGACTGTAAGGTCTCCGTTTCTGGCAAAGTCCTCGCCGAAGACGGTCTTTGAGTTCTTTGGTATTTTTGAAATCAGTGGAAGAAGCTCTTCCTCGCACCAGGCTGCAATGTCAGCGATTCTCTCTGGTTCAGGTTTCAGGGTATATTCGTCAGTCCTTTCTACCCGCAGAACTGGCGTGTCCCTGTTCATCCTTGCCTCTATCAGGCTTATTGGTAGCCATGTTCCGCCGCTCTTGCTTGGTATGCAGCAGAGTTCCTCGTCAGCCGCGTCTCCATAAAAATCCAGAAGATTCTGACGCCAGACAGCTTCCGCTTCAGGACTCCATTCTTTCCCAAGCTTGATGCAGATTCTTTTGTAAATTCCGTCTTCCAGGGCTTCATCAAGAGTCACCCTGTGCAGGCTGTAAGGTTTTTTGCCTGACCTGACCTCGGTAATGACTTCGTTGAATTCGTTATCCACGCCGTTGTGTGTGGAAATGATGCGAACCTTGCCGCCCCACATCAAAAGAGCCATTGCCGCTTTCAGAAGTTCTCCGAGCTGTTCGTGGAAAGCTGCTTCATCTATGATAACCCGGCCCTGCTTGCCTCTAAGGTTGGCAGGTCTGGATGAAAGAGCCGTGATGCGCCAACCTGAATCAAAACGGATCACAAAGGAAAGTATGGACTTGCTTTCATCTCCGTCTTTAAAAACTTCCTCAGTTTCCTCGATTTCTCCCGCCGCGAGGTTGTAGAGCTTTGCCCACCAGGCGCAGTACAGAATGAACTCGTAAGCCATGTCTTTGTTGTAGCCGATGTACCAGGCGTTCATGCCGGACTTGGCAGATGCCTCAAGCGTTGTTATTCCAGCCTCTGTCCATGAAATACCTGTACGTCTGGACTTTTCTATGATGGCCACTTCTGAATTATCCTCAGCCCAGGACTTCTGATATTTAACAAGCGGATCAGGGATTTCGGTAATTGTCATGATGCTATCCCCAATATCCGGCGTTTGATCTCGTCCACGGTATCATCACTAAGACCGCCTTTTTTGGCTGTATCAACCACGCTGGCTGCGGCTTCCTCTGCCTTCTTCTTGACTTCTGAAGCCCATTTCTTTTGGGTGACCGAAGCCCGGCCAAGTTCAGCGACTGACTTTGCGAGACCGTTAAGATTAAGTGTTGCCGGGTCAGGGTCAAAATCCATAAGCACAGTGAATATCTTTTCCTGAACCAGCGTCATCAGGGCTTCCGATACAGAGGCGGAATCATCCCTGGAATTTTCGACAATCGCCTTTGCCTGGTCTGTCGCTATCTTTACGGCAGACAGTCTCTTTTCAAAATTCTGCCCGTATCTGTGGATGGCGCTCTTGCTGATCTGATATCCGCGCTCTTTAAGCTCATTTTCGAGCAGCTGATATCCGCTGAAATTCTTTTCAACCAGAGTCGTGTCCAGCCACTCTTTGACCGCCTGTGGCAAAATTTCTATGCTGCTGGGTTTGGGCATTATTCAAATCCATCCGAGAAGGTGTTTAAACACCGTTTAAAAACTCTTCA
>NZ_AUEY01000114.1 GCF_000426225.1 Desulforegula conservatrix Mb1Pa | reverse complement strand
CGATATGATCTGCCGTCCATGATTCACAGACTGATTTATGTTGCTCTTAGGACTCCACCCATGCCATCAACCATGCTTTCTATGGCTGAAGCAGAGTGGTAATCAGATTAAATTTTAGCCGCTTCGTGAAAAATGGATTTTATTCTCTTCGATTAATTTTTTTTCACTGGTTTCGTATCAGGCTGAATCAAAAGCTTCTTTAAAGGAGCGTACACAGAATCGTCAGCCTCTCTGAACCCTTTGAGATCAAGGGCTTTTATCACCGGAGAATCAGATGGCAGATTAATCAGAAGATTCTTAATCCTTGTTTTTTCCGTTTGAGGAAGAGATCTTTTTACGGACAAAGCCCATCCAGGAAGCCAGGCACAAGGAGCAAGAATCCTGACAGAATCCGGTTTTATGAAAGCATCTGCCGCGTGAAAAGCAGATTCCCTTATGAAGCCGGCATCAACATCTCCAAGACTAACCGCAATGATTACATTTTCCTGTTTGTTGTCAGCTGCGGTTACAAGCTCAACATCTTTTTCAATATCAACGCCTGCATCAAGAAGTGAAATTTTTGGGGAAAAATATCCTCCGCCTGTATTTTTACCTACAATCATGACTGTTTTGCCCTTAAGCTCTGACAAAGCAGTGACAGGACTGTTTGAGGGAACTATCACAAGCCCTCTGTACTTATCTCCGCCATCCGGGCTTACTCCCACAACGACAGCTTCATGTACGTCCGAGATGCTGTTGTAAATCATGGGATTCTGATAGGCTATTTCAACGTCTCCCTTTCTAATGGAAGCCTCATAATCGGAATTATTCATGGTCATTACCGGAGTAATTTTCCTGCTGCATCCTTTTTCAAGGTATTTAACAAGTGGTTCTGTCATCCGGGCTATTCTTTCAGGATAAAACTGAGGCATCATGGAGAACCTGTATGTATCCTCGGCCTTTAAATTATCAGGCACAACCAGAGCAAGTATTATGAATATGGCAGCAGACAACCATATAAATTTTATCATTAAAATTTTCATATTCATTTCCTTATAATATATTCAAAATACAAAGCTCATTGCGCAAGAGCAGCCCTGACTGAATCATAGGCAGAATCTTTTGCAGATCTCCAAGAGGACAAACCCAACCCAACCATTATTTCATCAAACTCATTCAGACTTTTGGCAGCTTCAAACAAGGCATTCTTAAAGTCCTGTGGCAGTGTTTTCTTCACAGAAAAAGCGTCATTTGGCAGCCATGCCCCTTCTCCAATAACAGATATACTGCCCGGAGGAATGAATTCATCAGCCTTGTGAAAAGCAGACTCCTTGATGAAGCCGGCATCAGCGTCACCTGCGAGCACAGAAAAAATGACATTTTCCTGTTTGTTTTCAACAGCTTCAACAAGAGTGCAATCCTTATCAACTACTATGCCTTCGCCTGAAAGCTTGAGCTTTGGAGAAAGAAAACCGGCAGTGGATGTCTTGCCGACGATACAGACCTTCTTGCCTTTAATATCCGAGAGCATTTTTATTGAACCACCTTTTCTTGCGATCATAAGCCCCCTGACCATTCCTCCGCCCAGATTATCCACAGCGCTTGCAATCACCTCGTGCATAGATGTAACCCTGACATAAACAGTTGGGTTTTCGATTGATATATCTATTTCGCCAGAAAGCAGCGCCTTCTCAAATTCAAAATAATCCCTTGTGATCAGAGGCTCTATCGTCTTTCCTGTTTTTGAGGAAAAATATTTGGCAAGCATAGACATAATTTTCAGGTTTTCCTCGGCCGAATGCCTTGGAATCATTGAAATCTTATATATTTCACCTAATGCTGAACATGGTATTGCTAAAAGAATCATACACAGAATGAGTTTTTTTCTAATATTCATATTATTTTCTCCATGAGATTCTGTCAGGAATTATTCTTTCTGCGTAATCTGACTATTGCCATATTTATCGACTGACGCATCATTTCAAGTGAAGTTGAAAGAGCCTCTATCTCTCCCTTACCCTGGATTTTTATAGGCTCGTTTGTGTTTCCAAGGGCTATCTTCTGGGCAGATCTTGTTAGGCGATGAATTGGAACAACAATGCTTTTTGTTATTACAAAAAGCACAATGGTTCCTGCCGCAGAAAAAACGCCGAGAAGTATAAACACTGGCCAGAAAGCGCCGTTTATTTCTTTTTCAGCATTTTCCTTGAACAGGCCAACATGAACAATACCAAGAGAGTCAGGAATTCTAACAGCGGCATCATGAATCATCCTTCCTCCAGCTTTTATATCCTTAACCGATATATCCGAACCGGTGCTTATTTCATTTTCAGTCAACATATCAATGGGGAATCCGCTCTTTTCAATTTTATCCTTGAATTCCTGGCTGAACTCATCTTTTTTGTTCATTATTCCTGCCACAACAAGATTTTTTTGGTTGAGAACAGCCACGTAAGCCACATCAGGAAAATCAGCGTGCATTGAGGCTGTCTTATTTACAGCCAGATAGTTTCTCAGCATAAGAGGCTGGAGTACGCCTGCGCTGAAAGACCTTGATATGGACTGAGCCCTGAGGCTGATCTGATTTGAAATAATACCAGGCACAAAACCAAGGTAAAGGGAGGCCATCCCAGCTCCTGCAAGCAGAATGAGAACAATAAAGGGAGCAATGATTCTAAACCCTGTGCCTGAAGTAAGGGGAACAGGCTTAAGCTGGCTTATACCCATTGATGATGATTTCATCTTCCTTACATTTTCACCTTCACCGCCACAATCATCCTCTCCAGCCACTGAAAATTTTTCTGTATACTCTGAAAGATCAATAATTTTACTGCATTTACTACATTTCCCCTTGGGTTTTCCGGAAGATAGCCTGTTGACATCTATCTGATAGCGGGCTCCGCAGCCTTCACAGTAAATTAGCATTAATGGCCTCCTTTCAGTTTATCAGTTATTTGATAACACAATCCTGATAGCAAAATTCAGACCACAAATTTTATAGGCTCTGGATTAACCCAATTTTTTTATTCTCTCTCTTGTTTGGGGAAAGGGCTGAATGAGGAAAAAATCAATTATCTCAGCCACTCATTCCAGCCTCAATTTGACAAAATCACATAAAGTCTTATTTCCGTCATTCCTGAGCGGGCCGACACCCAGAACTATCTGAAAATACTAAGATATAGAATCAAGTCCGACATGACACCTGTGCCATTTTTTGATTTTTTGCGAGCCCATCATTTTTTAAAACCTCAATTGAAGCCCTGAGCAGTATATTTATATATTCTGAAAAATTAGCGCATGGCGTAAACTTTTTTTCCAATATGTAAATACTCCTTAAAGAAAATCCGGTATCATTGAAGCCCCTTTTTTAATATGACCAGCATGCCTTCTTGACAACATATATCGTGGTATTGTATTAATGCCAGACACAATAACTGGTATAATTTACATTGTTTTTGCATCACACAAGTCGCTGACAAAATGGGTTTCCGAAAATGACGCACCAATAAGAATCAAAATTTTGAATGTGCCTTTGAATATACAGACTGTTTTTCTTCAACGGGTACGACGCTGACGCAGATAAAGCACAAAAAGGCATTTTTACAGGCGCCCCTTAGAATCATAAATGACCACAGTATTATGGAGATCATCAAATGCGGAGAGCCGTATTCAATCAGAAAGGCGGAGTAGGCAAAACTACTATAACCTGTAATCTTGCGGCAGTTGGTGCTTCACTTGGCAAAAAGATTCTCGTTGTTGATCTTGACCCTCAGTGCAATGCAACCCAGTATCTTCTTGGGAAATCTCCGGAAAGCAAGGACGGCACTCTGTCTGAATACTTCAACGATCTCCTTTATTCATTTTTCGGTTCTAAAAAAGTGGACTCTTATATTGTTGAAACTCCGTTCAAGAATCTCTATCTGATCCAGTCCCATCCCGAACTTGGAGAACTAGAATCAAAGCTTGAGCACAGATATAAAATGTACAAACTAAAAGAAGCACTGGCAAGCCTTGATACATTCGATGATATTTATATGGACACTCCTCCAGCCCTGAATTTTTACAGCAGATCAGCACTTATCGCTGCTGATGCATGCCTGATACCTTTTGACTGTGACGCATTTTCAAGACACGCACTTTACAGTCTCATGGGAAATATTAATGAAATAAGGGCAGACCATAATCCGACTCTAAAAGTTGAAGGCATCATCGCAAATCAATATATGGACAGGGCAAAACTTCCAAAGCAGATTGTGGAAGATCTCCAGACAGAAGGTCATCCTGTATTTGATACAAAACTATCGGTCTCGGTAAAAGTAAGAGAATCACATGAATCATCAAAACCTCTTGTTTTTATGGAGCCCAATCATAAAACAGCGAAGGAATACATAGCTCTTTATTCAGAACTGTCTTGAGCAAAAGACTTACCTTAATCATCTGTTTTAGGTATTACGTTTTCCTTGAATATAAAAAATGGCAAGGTCGCAAAAAGTCCGTTTTATGTTATTTCGGCCTTCGCCGGAATAACATAAATATGAGCTATTGCTATCCTGCCAAAAATAGGGGCTGAATGAAAAAAACAGACAAAAGCTTTGCATTCGCACTTGGCGGTCTTGCCGGCAACAATGCCCATGGAGCTGGTTTTCTTCAAGCTGCAATGGATTTGAATCTTGAGCCGGATCTCATTTCATGCACATCGGGTCAAATTTATTGGGTGCATAAATATCTTAAGGAACGTGAATCACGGAAGGATCTCAGATCCATTCTGGTAGCTGACATTGATGAATCGACTCCATTCAAGAACAACAGCCTTGACCTCATGGCAATGGCTATTTTCGGCAAGGGTGGAGTTTTCAAGCCAGCTTATTTTGAATGTTTGAGCGACTATACCGAAAATCTGAAAAAATTTTTCCTTAAATCGATGAAAACCCCTTCAAATATTAATCCATTACCTGAAGCAATGGCGCTAATTCCGGCAAAAGAGCTTAACCCGGAGTTCCCGGTCGATTTTTTCAAAAGCATCGGCTCAGCTTTCAACAACAGCGAAACAGGCATTGTTTTCAATACTTATGAACCTGTTACAGGGACTGAAACCGTATATCTGAATGACGCTGCTGCTGAAAAAATGCGTGTCAGGTTTGGAGATAAAAACAAATACAGATTAAGAACGAGATATGAAAAAATTTCGGCTGACGCAGTAAAAAAAGGTTTATGGATATATCAGTACGGTTTTGAAGCTGATACGAGGGAAATTGATGGCGCTTACTATAGACAAATTTTATTAAGCGAACTCGTACACTCGGATATTATTTTTGTGGCAAGGCCAATTAACCACAGATGGCTCGGCACTCTTCCGACAAACAAAACCGCCTTGGAAGATCTTAAAACTGAAATCACTTTCAATGGCACGTATGCTGGAGAAAGAGATAAAATACAGCTCATAAATAAGCTTGTAAGCGATGAAGCCCTGAAAGAAAGCAAATACAAACACATTGAACTATCAGAGATTGAGATTAGTACCCAGGAAGGATTTTTTGATTATATTTTCGAGGATCTGAAAATGTTTGATCTTTCACGCTTGCAGTCGAAAACTGCCATAGAAAAAGCAATCGCATCAAAATAAGATAAGTAACGCCAACAAGTAAGACAAGGTCGCAAAAAGTCAGATTTTCGTCATTCCTGCACAGGCCGAGATCCACAAGTATCTGAAAGTAATAGATGCAGGATCAAGTCCGGCATAACGCCGAAGCACTTTTTTGACTTTTTGCGAGACCATCAAGTAAAAAACGCTTCAAAACAGCTTGGGGAAAGTGTATTTCAAGCCATACGAAGCGAAAAGAAGACAATAACACTATCCAGCTTGAGACTTTTATGGACATTAAAACTGTAGAGCCTTTTATACCTTTTGTCATTTCTATACTTGGAATCTGGTTCCTGACTTATGGGACCATCCGTTTTCTGATTCTTCCCCTAATTAAATACAGAAGAATCAAAAAAAATATCATTTCAGGAATGATAGGATATCTTGAATCAGTTGCACCCCAAGATTTGGATGATGAAAAAGATAGCGACAATTTTATACGAGGAATACAGGGATGCAGAAGATTATCGCAGGAACTTGAAAGATTTTACTCCATGGAAATACCTTCATGGTACAGATCCATCCTTAAAGTCCGCGGCGAATTTCCGACTGATGCGGCTGTTCATCTAAAAGGACTTTCCATGTCAAGCGATTATAATCATGCCTGGTGCAGAATAAGAAGAGTGGCAAGGGCGCTCAGGATCGGATGAAAATAAAAATGACAACGTCGCAAAAAGTCCGATTATCCTCATTCCGGCGCAGGCCGGAATCCAGAAGTATTTGAAAATACAAAGACCGGCATGACGCTGGAGCCCTTTTCTGGCTTTTGGGGAGACCATAAACTAATAAATCAGAAACTAAAAATAAAACTGATTATAAACGGGACTGCGAAAGTCAAAAGAACACCACTGAAAACTGACAAGACGCCTGCTTCTGATCCGGAGAATTTTGTTATAACAGGCAAGGTGGTATCCATGGATGTGGCTCCACCGGCTGCAATACCCGCAAGACGACCAAAATATTTTATTATGAAAGGTGCAAAAAGCAGGGTGACAATTTCCCTTGTTAAATTTGAAAGCAGAGCTATCACTCCAAGCGTCTCATTCCTTATCTGCTTGATCAAAATACTTGAGAGGCTATAATATCCAAATCCGGCAACGACACCCATGGATTCCTGAACAGAAATTCCTGTAATCGCAAATGACGCAAGTGCTGCCCCTACAAGGCTGCCTGCAACCACAGAAAAAGGTATTAACAGAATTCTTGGGCTGATATTTTTAAGGGCATCAAAGCATTGCCTGCTTCCGCCCATCCCGGCCCCAACAGCAAAAAGCAGGACATACAAAACATATGTTGAATAGTCGGCTCGGGTAATAAAATCAGGAAGAATAGAAAATATCCCGGAAAGCACACCTGATCCGAAAATAACGATGATTAACAATCCCGCTTTCATAAATCATTCCTTAAAAAAAAGCCGGTCTACAATATAAGAAAAAAATATGCTTCCGCCAAGAGCTCCGAATGTCAGAACAATCGCAATTTTGCCAACTTTTGGAAACGAGCTCAAGACTGTCGAATTAGTTCCCACAGAAAGCCCCATAAGAAAAAGAAGCAGATAGATGGTTACTGACGATACTTTTTCAAAACCGGATAGTATTTTTTCTCTTTCTTTTAAAAAAAATCCGGCTGCAATTCCGGCAACAATAACTAATATAGCCTGTATCATGCATTCTCCATATCATCTAATCCGACAATAGTTCCCACAATCAGCCTCAACCACATGTGGTACAAATAAGCACTCATAATCGAAACAGGGTTATCCGATTTATTCATTGACCTGTCAATTATTTTCAATTGCTGAATCCTCATCGAGTAGGGTGAAGCAGCTGATCAAGTCTGCTTCATCCCTCTCACAGAACCGTGCGTACGGGCCTCGTACACGGCTCTTGTTCATCCTTATCTCGTTGTAAAAAGAGGAAGCACTCCCGTTTGAATTTCATTCATCGCGAACAGTCCGATTTCTTCAAACCATTTGTTGGGCATTGCCCAGTGGCTGAGCTGACATGCCGAGTTCCGCCATGATGTCATTTTGATGCTCTGGAATTCGCCG
>NZ_AUEY01000113.1 GCF_000426225.1 Desulforegula conservatrix Mb1Pa | reverse complement strand
CTTGATCATTTCAGCACGTCGGGCTGGCTTGAGAACGTCAACCCGTCAAACAGTTTTGACATAAGCGATTACCTCAGGATCAGCGCCGATGCCGGAGGAAAATCCGTATCTGATTTCATGGAAAGCCTGAAACAGAGCGGACTCGATCCTCTTACCCAATTTATCACCGAAGGCCAGAATACGGCTGGGGTAACCGTTCCTGTCGTGTCAGGAAACGAAAAGGTTGTCACGGATCACGTGAACACATCTGTGTTCAACGAGACCCTTTACCTTCAGAGCAAACTTGTCCGGTTGATAACAGGCGGCTTTACCCAGTTCTCAAATATAGGCCAGGTATTTTCCGGAATAGCTGATGCAGGCATGACTGCATTTGAGCATTTTAAGAATTACAGCCTGTCCGAGGAAACAGATCCCAACCAGTTTTTCGACACCTCGGAATACCTTCAGGCAAAGGCTGACAAGATGAATGCTTCGGCATCTGAAGGAAGAACTTACTGGACAAAGGATGATGTCAAGGCAGGTCTTTTGAATGCAGGATACACGAACGCATTTGATCATTTCGCTGCTTACGGCTGGCAGGAGAACATCGACCCATCATCTGAATTCGATGTCAGCAAATACCTCGAATCTTATGCTGCCAATACAGGGACTGCTCTTGATACTGTCATAGAGACATTCAGAAGTTCGGGAACAGATCCGCTAACCAATTATCTGCATTATGGACAGAACATCTCCGGGATAGCTGTAAAAACAGCATCAAAGAGCATTAATGAGGGCGGAAAGATGGCGTCTGGCCAGACAGATGAGTCCATGCTTCAGGTTTCTGATGTGAACAGGATAATCCAGGATATGGCAGGTTTCGGTGATTCCAAAGGCATGGCATTTACAGGTATAAACGATGCAATGACAGGAAAGGATCTCCTCAATGTCATCAACGCATCCTGGAAATATCCGGAGTAATCGGGATTAGCTATAACCTATGTTATTCTTTAAATCCGAAAAGGAGCGTGCATCGCTGCACGTTCCTTTTTAGTTACTGGAATGGGGTAGAGGGTTCCATTTGATTTCCCTCTACCAAATTCTCATTATTGTTGACCTGTCACAAACTATACCCAGGATATCCCAAATTTTTCAAAAGCAGTATTCCCTAATCATGACAAGCACTTTTTCAACGCACTCATTAAGGGGATCGTTTGCTGTATCAAGGACAAGATCAGGGGTAAGTGGAACATCATAGGGCGATGAAACGCCCGTGAAATTGTCTATTTCTCCGTTTTTTGCCTTTTTGTACACCCCTTTTACATCCCTTGATTCGCAAATATCCGGATCGCATCTGCAATAGACTTCCAGAAACCCCCCATTTCCGAACATTTTTTTCACCTTTTCCCTGTCAGAGCCGGAAGGTGATATGAAGGCTGCGAGGATAATTATTCCTGCATCTGTCATCAGCTTTGCGACCTCTGCAATACGCCGCAAATTTTCGGTGCGATCCGTGGCTGAGAAGCCCAGATCTCCGCATAAGCCGTGACGCACGTTGTCTCCGTCCAGGACATAAGCCTGACAACCCATATCAAAAAGAGCTTTTTCCACGCTATGGGCAAGGGTCGATTTCCCTGATCCTGAAAGCCCGGTAAACCATATTACTGGGCTTAAATGACCGTTTTTAATATTTCTCATGCTTTGGGAAACAAGGGATCTGTGCCATTTAACATTATCAGACTGATATAATTCCATATAAGTTTCTTTCTTCTACGTGGCGACAGTATGTCAAATGTCATTAAACGCCATGTTTAAATAAGGGATATACTTCTTAACAGGAATAACCTGACTTTAGCCAACAAAAACATCTTTTACGATTATAAACGGATTGAAAAGTAACATGGAATCAAATATATATTCTCTATTTATTATTATTGTTTCAAAATAGCTTTTTGCTGAATATGTAAATTCAGAAATCAGGTGAAATTGATGTCCCAAAAACTAAACGACTGGAACGATAAAGATCTTGCACGTAGCGGTTTTGACGCAAACGGCCAGCCAGATCAAGCATTGCGCCAGGCCGCAGGCAAGCCGATGCTCACACCCTCTCCGGGTCTTGCAGAATGGCTGTTTTCAACTGGCGGGTCGCTGGCCTTTTCCACATATCAGACCGGACGCCTTTTTTTTCTAGGCAGTAACAATGATGGCAGTCTCTACGTACAGGAGCGTGTCGTGGGCACGGCCATGGGACTGGCCGCAGATAACGACAAGCTGTGGGTGGGCAACCGCGAGCAGATATGGCGGTTTTCCAATACCGGCCCTGACCAGATAAACGGCCAGCAGTACGACGCCATCTATATGCCCCGCAAGGGATATATGATAGGCAACAGCAACACCCATGACGTTTTGGCAGATGTCACCTTTCAAGGTAAAAAATATGATTTTTTATACGCCAACACCCAGTTCAGCTGCGTTTCTGCTCCAGACGAGCATTACACCTTCGCTCCGGTCTGGGTTCCCGACTTCATCAGCGTGCTGGCACCCGAAGATCGCTGCCATTTGAACGGCATCTGCGCCCAGGAGGGAGAGCTTGCCTACTGCACCATATGCGGCAAATTCGACTCCAGACTTGGCTGGAAGGGCGTCAAGTCGCATGGCGGGTTCGTGGTGGACATGCGCACCGGAGAAACTGTCTGTTCTGGGCTTTCCATGCCCCATTCTCCGCGCTGGCATGATGGCCGCCTGTGGTTGATCAATTCCGGCGAGGCCCAGCTTGGCTACGTTGATTTTGCAACCAGAAGCTTCGTGCCAGTATTCCAATGCCAAGGATTTGCCCGTGGGATAGCTTTTGTCAACGGTCATGCAATTGTTGCCCTTTCGAGGCTTCGGCCTGACAAAAACGGCCTTGTCGGCCAGATTAATTTAGCAGAACGCCTTGAATCACAAGGCTATTATCAGCATTGTGGGCTGCTTGTTTTTGACCTGAGCGCCAAAAAGCTAGTCCAATGGCTGACCATTGAAGGCCAGGTAACAGAACTCTATGATGTAATCTTCCTGCCAGGCATCAGAAAGCCCTATACACCGGGGTTTCGCGAGCCTGAACAGCATCAGTGGCGCATGCATCTGCCCTCCGGCCCCTGGAAAACGGCCCCCAAGCCACCTCCAGATTTTTCAGGCTGGCAACCCCAAAAATCCTGAGAATAACCAAATATGAACGGAGCTATTATGGACGCACTAAACACCCGTGAACTGATCGTAGTCGATGCAGCCGTAGCTGACTGGAAAGTCCTGAGCGCTGGCCTTAGCCCGGATATTCCTGTGATTCTGCTGCCAGAAGGCGGCAATGGGCTTGAGGCGCTCGAGCAGGCGCTATCCTCATATGGCCAGATTGATGCACTGCATCTGGTCAGCCACGGAGGAATAGGCCGACTGAACCTGGGCGATCTTCAACTCACCAGCTCAACTCTGGCGACCAATGCAGAAACACTTTTAAAAATCGCCACGCATTTCAGCTCAGAAAGCGATCTTCTGCTGTATGGTTGCTCCGTGGCACTTGGCAGCGAAGGGCTGGGTTTTGTTAAGGCTCTGTCACAGTCTCTGAACGGCGTCGATATTGCCGCATCCACTGACAGAACCGGCCCCCTTACCCTTGGCGGGGACTGGGATCTGGAATACGCATATGGTGAAATAGAGACGGTGCTGCCGTTCACTGTGCAGGGGATGCAGGGGATAGACGAGTGTCTTGGATGCTCAAAACCTGCCTTTACAACCAGCTTAACTTGCTCAGGTAACGGTGGGATTTGGACTAATAACACCGCACCCACGATCAGCCTGGCCAATACCAGCCAGTCCTACACCGAAAACGCCTCAGCTATCCAGATTGATTCCGCTGGCACGGTGAATGATACTGACGGCAATGCAGACTGGAACGGCGGCAAGCTTGCAGTACAGATCACAAGCGGCAATATCGCAACAGACCAGATATCCATATCTGATACCGATGGAGACGGAATAGCCATCACCATCACCGGCACAAACATCTTTGCAAATGGCACAGATGTAGGTGATCTTTCTGCAAGCGGCGGCACAGTTACAAACGGCACCAAGTTGACCATTACCTTTAACGGTATCGCGACCAACGCCATTGTCCAGGAAACGCTCCAGTCTATCAGATATCTAAATACAGGGGATGATCCTGGAAGCACAAACCGTGTGGTAACAGTCACTGCCACAGATAAAAATAGCGTTTCGGCAAGCGATACCAGAACGATTGCTGTGACACCAGTCAACGACGCCCCAACTGACATCGCCCTGTCCGCATCCACGGCCAGCACCTTCGATGCGTCCAACTATGTCGTCGGCACCTTTTCCAGCACTGACGTCGATACCGGAGACACCCACACCTACTCCCTGGTTCCCGGCATCGGCGACACCAATAACGGTATCTTCAACATAAATAGCAATCAGCTGCGCCTGACCAATCCGTCCGTTTTGACTGCCGGAACCTATTCGGCGCGCATCTGCACCACGGACAACGGCACGGGCAATCTGACCTATGAAGAGGCCTTCACCATCACGGTCACGGATTCCTTGATAGTGAACACCAATAGCGACGTTGGAGATGACGCCTTAACAGGCGGCAGCTATGCGGCGGAATTGGCCGACGGCGCGGGTCTCTCTCTGCGTGAGGCCTTGGTCCTGGCCAGCGTTGGCAACAAGACCATTGGTTTTGCGGCAGGATTGACAGGGCAGACCATTACGTTGGGTTCGGCTGCGACCGTGGCCGCAGGAACGACCTTCGACGTCGACACGGCTGGCACGCTGACCATCAGCGGCTCCTCCCTTTCGCTGCCTGGGGCGCTTAACCTGACCAATGGTGCAGGTGACCTGCTGACAATCGGCTCGACACTGGCTGGCGCGGGGTCTATCGCAAAAACCGGCGCGGGTACGCTAATTCTCTCGGGCGCCAACACCTACAGCGGGACAACCGCCGTTTCAGGTGGTACGTTGCAGACCAACAGCCTCGGCAGTACCTCCGGTTTGACCTTAGATGGCGGTGCGCTAAAGACCAATGGCAGCCCTCTCAGTTACAGTAACGCGGTGACGGTGGGAAACAGCGGAGGTACCACTGATCTTTCGAATGGGTCGATAGCCCTCAGCGGGGCGATCTCCGGCGTCGGCGCATTGACCATCAACAGCACTGCTCCCGGCAATGTCCTGAGCCTCAGCGGCACCAACACTTACAGCGGCGGCACGGTGCTGAATGGGGGTATCCTTCAATTTGGTTCCGATACTGCAGTGGGTTCCGGCACCCTGATCGTCAATGGCGGCAAGGTGCGCGCGTCCGGCGTGACATCTCGCACCCTGACCAACAATCTGGTCCTTGGCGGCACCTTGACCATGTCCGGTTCGGCAGCGTTGACCTTCACCGGAGCGGTTGATCTTGGCGGAGCATCCAGAACCATCTCCAATACCATAGCTTCAGATTTGACCTTGGGCGGAACTGTAAGCAACGGTTCCCTCGTAGTCAGCAACCCAAATTCTGGAGCGCTGGTTTTGACCGGTATCAACACCTATGGAACGACAAGCGTCACGGCAGGCACTCTGAGTATCGAAAGAGATTACAACCTTGGCTCTGGCCTAGTCACCCTCAATAATGGCAGCTTGGTCTTAATCGGAAGCAATGTCACCATCGATAATGCCTTCAGCCTCGGCGCCAGCCACGGTACCATCAACAATGCCAACGCCGTGACCCTGTCCGGGTCCATCTCCGGAACCGGCAACCTGACCAAAACCGGGGCTGGCACGCTGACACTGTCAGGAAGCAACACCTACGGCGGCACCACGGTATCCGCCGGGACGTTTAGCGTGGGCAGTGACAGCAATCTGGGCGCGGGACAAATCAATCTGGCGAATAGCACCATCTTCCAGGTCACCGGTGCGACCATCATCGACAACGCCATTGGCCTGACCGGCAACGCCACCATACAGAGCGATGCCTCTGTTGGAGTTTCCGGTGTGATCTCCGGCAACTTCAATCTGGCCAAAACCGGCGTGGGAACGCTCACCCTTTCTGGCACCAACACTTATGGCGGGACGACAACCGTTTCTTCAGGCGGGTTGAGCGTCGCGGCCGATGCCAACCTTGGAACAGGCCAAATCATTCTGGCCACAAACACGACCCTGGCCATCACCGGGGCGACGACCATCGACAATCTTATTGAATTGGCCGGAAACGCCACACTCCAAGCCGATGCCAACGCGACGATCTCTGGCGTTATTTCCGGCTCCGGCGCTTTGGCCAAGACAGGCTCAGGCACCCTTACCTTGTCCGGGAACAACACTTATAGCGGTAATACCGCCGTGAACGCGGGGACGTTATTGGTCACGGGCACTTGCAACAGCAGTGGGTCATTCGACGTTGCCAGCGGTGCGACCATAGGCGGTGCCGGCACCATCACTGCGGTAACCGTGCAATCCGGCGGAATCCTTGCGCCAGGCAGCGGCGCTGGAAAAATCACGACCGGCAATCTCGTCCTGGATGGCTCATTGAGCGCCGAACTGGGCGGTGTCATCGTGGGCACACAGTATGACCAGGTGGATGTCGTGGGAACGGTCGATCTCAGCGGCGCGACCTTGAATGTATCCCTCATCAACGCCTTTACTCCGACAACAGGAAATATCTTTACCCTGATCAACAACGACGGGGCGGACGCCATCACTGGCACCTTCACCGGGTTGAGCGAAGGCGCGATGATTAGCGCCGGCGGATCTCGATTTACCATCAGCTACCAAGGCGGTGATGGAAACGATGTGGTTTTGACGGCGCTTCCGCCTAACACCTCGCCCGTCATCACCTCAAACGGAGGCGGAGCGACGGCCGCGATTAATGTTGCCGAGAACACTACTGCGGTCACGACGGTAGCTGCAACCGACGCAGACGCAGGCCAGACTGTTACGTATTCCATAACAGGAGGCGCTGATCAGGCAAAATTCTCCATCAATACCAACTCAGGCGCACTTGTATTTGCTTCTGCTCCAAATTTCGAGGCTCCTACAGACACAGGTTCAAACAACACATACGAGGTCATTGTCCAGGCAAATGATGGAAACGGCGGAACAGATAGCCAGACCATTACCGCCACTGTGACCGATGTCAACGAAAGCGCTACGCCTCCGCCAACTCCTCCTCCGTCACCAGATCCTACACCTACCCCGAATCCTGTCATACCTCCTAAAAATGAATGGGGCAATCTGCCTGACAACGACAATGACGGAGTGCCAGAAGTCGTGGAAGGCTTTGTTCCCGGCCTTACAGGCGGAGTGACAGGAGACGGAAATGGCGATGGAGTACAGGATCAGCTCCAGAGCAGCGTCAGTTCGTTTCCTTTTCTTAAGACTCCCACTCCTGATAGTAATCCCGGAAATGCTCCGAGTGTGTTTGTGACCATCGTTGGAGGCTCTGACGGAGGAAAGATTGATTCCGGGTCTTCTCCTGTATCATTCAAGAATATCCAGCAGCTTGATGCGCCGACCGATCTTCCGGAAAATGTTGAGATGCCACTTGGAATGATAAGCTTTACAGCTGACATCGAAACCCCCGGATCGTCGGAAAATTTCAGTATTTTTGTCGATGAGAACATCGCCATAAACGGTTACTGGAAACAGAACCAGGAAGGTGCCTGGGTTAACCTCGCAAGCCCTGAGTACGGCGGCCAGATAGTTACGGAAGGTGGAAAGACAAGACTCGATTTTGCTATTTTAGACGGAGGCGAATTTGACAACGACGGTGAGGCGGACGGAGTGATAACTGACCCAGGCGCACCAGGATGGAGGGACATTGCCCTTGCCTTTGACGAGAATTACTATCTCGAAAGCAAGCTTCAGGAACTTAGGGCCGACGGCCTGACCCAGTATGTGGACATAAGGCAGGTAAAAGGAGTCATTTT
>NZ_AUEY01000112.1 GCF_000426225.1 Desulforegula conservatrix Mb1Pa | reverse complement strand
ACCCTGAAGAAATTAGACCTACCATCGACCGTGGCATTCAGGTCAATCCTGGTAGCGGCACGGGATATCCTGTCCATGGGCTCATCCACAAGCACGGTGTATCCCTTTTTTATCTTTTCACTGATTTCTGCCATCAAAGGTTTTTCCCATAGAGCGAAAAGACCAGTAATAGGAGATACGTGAGTCACAACAAGCAGATTTCCGTCGTATGCGGCATAAGCCTTTGCCCTGAGATTATGCGATAACGAAACTGTCATTATTTTACGGTTTTCAGTCATGAGAAGGATAATAAAATAATACAAAAAAATGGGCAAGGAGGGGGAAAGGATATAGGCTTATCTGGACAATGAAGAAAATTAGGCTCACACTGTCTGTCCCTATTCGTTATGTGTTTCTTGTGCTGTTTAATACCGCCCGATCAATATACATAAAGTGCTCTTTCCATCGCCTTGCTTCAACCAAATTAACAAGTCTGTTATACCGATTCTTTAACGGTTCTGGCAACAAAGGTAAGTTTCCCTCCATATAATTAGAATACGCATACCCAATGAAGCCCTTTATCTCATTTAGAACGTTTCCGCTTTTTTTTGCCATATCTGAGTATTCAATGAACTTTATACGGCATTTATCAAATTCTTTATCGCGCAATAATTGGTCAGCTTCATTTCTTACTATCAACTCAGATCCCGTGGCCGATGTCGTAAGGTTATAAATGTTGGCTGACTCATTCCTTGTTTTTTCGGATGGAATGAGGCGGTATTTGAATTTCCCAGCATTCGCAATACCTGCTGAATAACCAACACGATGACTCATTTCTTTAATATCATCCCACCTGCGAATAAGAAATTGTTTTGCATACCTATTCCATCCGCGCTGAGGCGATCCAATTGCTGATTGAATTAATGCATAATATCTTATACGGTGCTCAATTAACTCATGTTGAGTTTCTGGACGAAGCTCAATATATTTCAAGCCGTGAAGGCGCATTTTAATATTATTGATAACGGCTACATAATTGAAGTATCCGGCAACATAAAATACATACATATAATCACCCAGCCTCTTTGGCTGAATAAAATATATATCGTTTGGAATTCCCATTCGAAGCGCCTCGCTGAGCAAACAGCGAGCCTGAAGCTCCACATTTACGTCATATTTAGATCGATCACTAAGAATCTGCAATACTTTAAACGCATACGCTCGACAACTTTCATATCTTGATATTTCGTGACTCAATCTGGCGCAGGTTAACAACAGAAGATACTTGTTTAAATGTCGAGTTAAGTTGGATAGTTTGTTTTTTTCAATATCTATAGCATACTTATGTGCTTTACGGTAATTGCCAATCTTCGCCAACAACACGCAATACAACAACTCCTTTTCAGGATCAGACAGCAAATCCATCTTTACCAGTTCATTTTCCAGATGATCAAGTAACTTTTTGAGATTACTATCTTGGTTTGAAGCTGTGTATTTTTTGGGGTGTTTCGATACATCAACTAAATCAAGCGAGGATTCAAATAATTCACTTGGCCATTTGTGCACTCTTATCGCATTGCACGCCTTTGAAGCATTGTCTGAATGATCACCATCAAACCTATTGACCCAGACAATTCTCTTTGCACCTATTTTATTAGGAGCCTCGGATAAATATGGAAACAAATCAATGTCTCGTCCACTGTAACCGACAAAGCATAGATGTTTATTGTTCATGACGTTGCATATATACTCAATCCATTTTGTGTTTACCGTTGTTATCTGAGTCATTGTGGTCCATAGCGACTGAGGCGAATACATGTCTTGATTATCTTGTATGCTTCCATGTATTTTGCATATACATAACGAATTCGAATCAATAGTATAAGGATCGTCTGTTGGTAATAACAGTTTGTAATTTATTCCCAGCAATTCACATGCTTGCTCAAACATAGAATCAAAATTAGTTGTGATAATTGGCAAATGATTATTGATAGAGTACTCGGCAATAAACAAATGAGAAAGACTTGGCTCGCAACGGATATGATGTCTATTTTGCATCCCTTTATGCAAGGATTGCCAGATATGCAAGGATTCATATGTCTGTGTCATACCAATAACTGATTCATAAAACACTTCCGGCTGTATTCTGCTGCATATATTCTCTTTTTCCTTCATTGGTATGCTAGCTGGCAGGAATGCATTAACTGTATGCTTTAGAATTACATATGCGCTTGGCAGATTAGAAGCATAACTAATACCGGAACCAGCAAAAAAGAATATTTCGCCAGATCTTAACTTATCGATTGTGAATTCAAGATCATCCATATGTCTGGGTCTTTAGCACCTAAAGGTGAGCTATGCCGCGCCGCCTCTGCTTTACTGGTGAAACCGGTGCGTGTCGGCTTGAGCGACTTGTTAACAACAAAAGGCGCTGATGCAGAAATAAGAACCACAAAAAAACAACGCCTGATTTAAAAGCACAATAGGGCAACGACTGCAAAAAAAAGACTTTACCCAACCAAAAAATAAAAACAAGAAAACATCAAAAAAAAATGAGTTACCAAGTTGCTTTTGCAATTACTGGAGAAAATTTGCCGCTGCTTTTGATAATGAAATTCCATGAAAAAGACCAGAACCAAACCCTGAGCCGCTGACCAGAAAAAGTCATAAAATTTAACCACTCTGGATTAGGCGAAAAATTCAAAAAACTCTAAACACCCAGCCAAAAAACGCAGAAAACCAGAAACCGGAATTCCCACAGGGAGGCTAACGGGGCGATTAGCCGTCCGTGACATGACTTGGTTAATCCCTTTCCTATTAAACGCTTATCTCACTTCAAAACGTCAACTCATCCGGCCCCAACCTGAGAGTTCCCTTGCGAGGATTCGGTTCTCTCGGCGAGGACAACAAGCAGTTCCTCTGGCGTACAAACGCGCGGAACATTCCCGATCACGAACCCGTAACGTGCTGGCGGTCGAAGATACTCTTGGGTTGGAGTGCAAACGAGCCATTCGACATTGGCCGCCGCCGGAATGGATGAATCTCTGCGAGCAACAGCATCTCGGACGGCGCTGGCCGCAACCTGTGCCTGGTCCGTTGATAGCTTGACACGACCCGATCTTTGCCTAACAGCCTCTGGGTCACCGCAGAAGAACGCTCTGGATTTGGCAAATGCCTTGCACTCGATGGCAAAAAGTGTTTTGGAGTGTAAGACAAGTAGGTCGACCTCACAGTCTTTTCCGGTTGAGTTCCGTACGACCATTTTCCAACCCACGACCTTAGCGGCTGTCTTCGATTCAATCCATTTCTTAAGCGCAAGCGTGAAGTGGTCGCCGTGCTGGGTCGAGTACCATTCCTTTGCCCGTTCGATGATCCAGGCAAAGAAATCGAGTGACCCAATCAGGTCAACGTATACCTCTCCGCTTGCCGATGAGTAAACGAACGGGAACGGGCGAAGAGTCGCAAGATCAATATCATTCCTATCTTCGTCACTACAAACAAGGAAGGCTGCAAGGAAGCGTTCGATGGCCTCAGTTGCGGACGTTGCGTCGGTGGCCCACGGCGAACGTACTTCCGCGAGTCGTCTTACGAGCGCCTCGCGCGGGAAACGGAGGGAGCCCAAATGACAGAGTCTAAAGAGGAAGCCAAGCCTGTGGTTGTAGTCGGCAGACCCGTCATCTGCGGCCAGAATGATCAATTTGTCCCCGACGTCGTCTATTGTCGGAAGGCTACGCAGTATCTGAGTGGCTACGGCTGAGAAGAAGTGAATAATGTCATCTGAGGTCAGGGAGAAAAGGTCTTCGATCGCATCCTCGTAGGCGCGGAGTTGCTTCTGGATTGGCGCGGAATCGATCACAAACGGGAAGTAGTGGCACAAGAGACTGATATCCCGCCCGGGGACGTAGAGATAGTTGGCTGGCAGCTTTCTTAGGACGACCAGGGGTAAGTCAACTTTAGTTTTGGGCTGGTAGATGAGTAGTCCCTCGTCTTGGAGCAGGCACAATTGGGGACGACGATGCTCATACTCCTTCACGGACTCCTCTACCTCGTCAGGAATCTCGAGATGCAGTGGCTTGCTGACAGCAGGTTGGAGGTGTGCACCTTTCCCAATCCAGCGCCTTGTCCCAGCGATCTGGGTAAGTGTCTTAGCCAAGAAGGCTAGCCGGAATGCGTCCAGAAGGTCGTCCTCTGTGTACGCAAGAGTGACGCTGTATTCTTGTTCGCCTGTCACCTTGCTCACGGTCGTATCACGATCACTCGCTGCGTAGCGTACTAGCCCTATAGTTGCGTAATGCTCCCAACCTTCAGAAAACCCAGCTTGCCTCGGAAAGCGGCGAAGCAAGCTAAACCAAGAGTCAAGTCCAAGACGAGACGCTATATCTGAGAATGTGGCTTCTGCCCTCTTGAAACACTCGTCGACACAGTGAATCGAGCGTGCTTGTCCCAGACTCTCACCGGCTAACTTCACCAGCGGTTCGTAGACCACAGACCCAATCTCAATCTCGACGGCCTCAATTTCTGCCTGATTATCGCGAACGAAATCCTCGAGTTGACCCGTGAAGGGGTCGAAGATGCTTCTACTCGCCATGCCGATATCTTCTTCTCATAGTATCATGATCACTTCGCCAGCCTAAAGCACTATGCGGCACTGGAGTTCGCATCGCAAACGTCCAGTCTCTTGGATCGGGTAGGTCAGAGGCTTTACAGCCCCCTCAGAACCGTAAGCGATAGTATCTCGTCTACGGCTCAAGTGTTTCTAAGGCAAAGCCTTGCGGGGCTGCCGGGCCTATTTTCTCTTACCACTTATGAAATTTACAGTTATTTTTTACATATCTTATCAGCAACAGTGACAGGGATTCCAGAGTTCTGAGGATACCATCTGACACATATCAAGGTTAGAAAATAATCATTTTTTTTGTGATTGTTTCTATGAGATAGGAACATGCAGTTGTATTAGAAAACAGCCATATTGTTAACAATTGACCGCAGGCAACCATTCCATCTATAAGATATAATCGCTTTTTTTGTTTCCTATATCGAGTTTCGATATCACTGAAAGCATTATTCAAATCTTCGTATAGCTGGCTATTACTTAGCTGATACTTAATTCTTTTTTCCCGAATGGTGTAGTCCTTCTTGATCGTTTCCAATGTATTCTTTTGGTTTCTGATCATTAATACCATAATTAAACTGAAAATAAAGCTTCCGATGATGATTACCCAATTCGAGACCAAGGTTTTGGTATCTGATTGGGGAGCAAAATTCATCTGCCCCCCGATAAGGATCAAGGAGGCTGGAATCGCAAGGATCTTATTTTGGATATCATCAAAAACTTTATTTATTCCCAAAATATATTCCCTTTTGACCGTTTCTATTTTTTCCCGTTCATTTTCAAATTTGAATTCACTTAAGAATAATTCGAAGTTCTGCCGGAACTGTGTGGCAGCTTCGGTAATATGCTTTATGAGATAACTAAAACGGTCTGCTTGTGGGACAGGCATCAAAAAATCAATGAGACAGCTTCTTAGCAAGGTATATTTCGTTTCTGTATAAGCCTTTTCATTCAAGATGCTATTGAAAGTTGACATCGCTTTGTCTAAGGCTATAAAATTCAAATCTGATGCAGAATATTTTATATCAAGCTGCAGTTTTTTATTTGGTCCAAGGATATAAAGATCCAGACCATCACTGTTTCTATTGGAATGGTTACCAGCTTCCGGCTTTGATAAGAGAGCGATTAAATTAATCACTAAATAATAGGCTCTTACAACGTCTGGAGGTATGGGATCACTCACACCATTATATGAGAGCGCATCCAGTATCAGAATTTCAGGTTTTTCCCATGCAAAACTTTGGTATGAGATTAAATCATCAAGATCATTGGTATAGAAGAGGTTTTTGGATCGAGGAAGTTCCAGTACTATTTGCACAGTTCCTTGCCGCTCTCGCTCTAATTGTCTTTTAAGAGAAGCGGTGCCGCCAACGCTTTTTTTATCGAATTTGAGTTCTTTAATAAAACCTTTGTTTTCAAGGTTTAATAGATTGTCATAAAGAGCCTGACTCAATTGCATTTCTGAGGTTAATAAGCGGCCCTTAAAAGCCTTTTTATTTAACTCAGAGATAAAAGAAACCAAATCTTGGATATTTTTTATCGGGTCAGGCATATTCTGTTAATCCTCTTTCTTTTCGTACATCCTTAAGTGCTTCTTGATATCATCAGGAATTCCATTGATCATTATATAATCATTCTCAATATCAAAGGTGACCCTGTTTTTGTCCAAAGCCTCCGTTGAAAATCTTACATGTACCAAGTTATCACCACCGCTGATATTTACAAGCTTGCGGGCTTCTTTTTTATCGATATGTATTTCGCCAGGCAAATTGCATTCATCGGAATTCGCGTAAGCCACAAATCGTTCAGGATCTTCAGGGTCGATAATATTTGCAATTTCTTGAATCGTGATCGGCTGTCCCGACTTATGTTTTTCTGTAGCTAAGTCGTATAGTCTCTGCCTTATGGAATTTTCGGTTTCCATTGTGTATGAACGTTTTTCACAATAGTCCGTGGTGGCGGTATATAGATCCCCGGTGTTTTCTTTTGAATCTGTATAATTCGCATCATCAATTCCTATGAAAGATTTGAAATAATCCGTGACATCTTTGGATATACCTTTCACAAAAGAAATATAATGCTCTCCATTACCGACCCATTTATTGAAATTAAACCGAGCTGCAATATGTAGATGATTAAGATCAATTGTCTGTACATCTTTTAGATTGAGGTCATCATCAAAATCAAACTGCCCTTTATTCTTAAGCATTGCTATTATCAAAAAAGAGGCCCCATCCTCTTTGTAAATAAAAAATAAAAGGTACCCACCTGTTGCAAGCGACTTATTTTTAATGGCATTTTTTAATTGAGTCATTGCCTCCAGTGTAAAATTGATAAAATCTATTTGGGCCTTGTGAAATTGGGACAATTTCTGTTCGAACATCCCTACGCCTTTTTCAAAGTCTCCATAACCCAAACCGCTTTTATTAGTGTAGGTTTCTTTAATCTGTTTTGTTAGAGAAATGACTTTTTCATTATTAACATCAAATTCAGTATTCTTTTTTTTGATCGTAACATTTTCCGCACCTGTTACGCCACTCAACTTGATAAGTTTATGAACAATAACATGCTGTAAATCCAAGTTTACCTCCTCTGATCAAGATTTTGACGTAACGAAACTGTTATATTTATCTATGGGGGTAGTCGGTTAGTGCCCCATGGAGCGTTTCTCCCACAGCGATGGACTCTTGATTAGCTAAAATATAACAATTTCAATATATTCTGCAATATTATCAGTGGTTTCTTATTGTGTTTGCTATCAGAAATGAAAGGTGGGACAATAACAGACTACCCACTTATTACATTTTTTTTGCTGTTATCATGGAAAGCCGTTTTGGAATAAAAACATACAAACTTTTTTGGGAAAAGCAATAAGAATTACTTTTCTTAACAAAAAGCATAAATAATTGTTAAGAAATGCGCTCTGTACAAAACATCAAAATCAGATTAAGGAAGACCCTTTCTAAAATTTTAAGGGGAGGATAGTTTGGCACTTACCAAGACTGATATGATTGAAAACATTGCAAAGGCAGGATTTACAAAAGAAAAATCTATCCTGGTAACCGATGCCCTTATTGAAATCATCAAACGTACTCTTGCGGCTGGCGAAGATGTTATGGTTTCAGGGTTCGGTAGGTTTTGCGTGAATGAGAAGGGAGCCAGGGCAGGAAGAAATCCGGCAACAGGCGAAAGTATGCTTATTGCAGAAAGAAAGATTGTTACCTTCAGATGTTCGGTGATCCTAAAAGATAGGGTCGGGAATCATCAGCTTCCCAAAAAGAAGAAGATAACCATGAAGACTCAAGAAGCTTTACCCTCAAGAGCCTCACGCGCCCACTGAAGATATTTATTCGTTTCCTCAGATTTAGAGCTTTCAAGCGGAGTATAAT
>NZ_AUEY01000111.1 GCF_000426225.1 Desulforegula conservatrix Mb1Pa | reverse complement strand
GTGGAGAAGTTTGAAATATGAGGAGGTTTATCTGAAGGCCTATGGAAGCATGTCAGAAGCGAGACACAAAATTGGCGATTATCTGAGGTTCTACAACACAAAAAGGCCTCACCAGAGCTTTAAGAATAATACGCCTGATAAAACATATTTTGAAGGTCTGGAAATTCCAATCGCCGCTTGAAGCTTTTATTAAAAATATGAGACACAGAGGTCAAAATTATATAAGGATTTGTTGATAGGATTTTCACTTATATTTTCAGAAAATCTGTCCAATCAAAACCGACCACTTATTTAACTATCGAATTCATGGTCAGAAATGTGGCTTTAGTGAATCATATATTTATGCAATATCTCATGATCTGTATCCGTTCTTCTATCAAGATTATTCTCTTCACGAAGAACCTCGAGATCCGTATTCTGACTGTTATAGAATAAGTGGTGACGAGGTGGCCAATGTACTTAAATATATTGATGATGAATGGATAGAAGGGAATGTTTACGATTTTTATACCTTGGAGAATCATTTTGGAGGTAAGGAGTATCGTTTGCAGCTAATCTGCATTCTTCGCTACTGTTTTTTGGATCAACGGTTCGATAAGAATCTATGGGATAAGTTGGTTGAAAATGCACCAATAGAAGCCAAATCTATTACACGAGAGTTAGCGGAATGGGAAATTTGAAGTGTAAAAGGCTATCTTCTAACAAGTCGCCCAAGCTGACGCCGACACGCACCGGTTTCACCAGCGAAACAGCGGCGGCGCAGCTTAGCTCACCGTTGTAGCTCCGGGCAATTAATGTTTTCATTTTTCGGTATAACGCTTTCGCTTTGGCAGCTTATTCGCTAAATCATACGTTGCCAGCGCTTTTGGCCTTCGGGCCGCAGTTTCAAAAGCCCAAAATTCTTTTAAGACGCTGCTTTCGTTTGGCAATGTTTTCCCAATCGCTTGGCAGCACTTTTGATAAAATCGAATATATCGCACTCTTCGGCTTCCGCGCGGGCTACAACAAGTCGCCCATGCCGACGCCGAGGGCCTGCGTCGCTTGAATCAAGCACAGCGGCGGCGCGGCTTAGCTCACCGTTAGCGTTCATGATTAATTTCAGAATTGTTCTATAAGCTCTAAATGAGATCATTATTAAAAAAAGACTTTTTAATTTTAGCTACTACCTTAGTTCTGAGCTTCGGCTATTCATTCTGTGGCATTATTTCAATCGCAGGTGAGATAAATAAAAATGCGTGGATCTCTGCGGAAAATGTCCCATTACGAAAAGAACCAGAATTCATTACAGACTGGCTATGTTTACTAAATTATGGTCAACAGATTAAAATTATTGAAGAAAAAAATGATTGGGTAAAGGTGCAACTGATAGATGCGCCATATTGGGAATACGACGGTACTCAATGGTTACAAAAACGCGGTAATGACTGCATAAATCAATATGGCTGGCTTAATAAAAGTTTATTGCTAAATACCAAACCAGGTAAACCCAAAAGAGAAAAAATACTTTTTAAGGCATTTAGTCCAGCATTTAATAATAAAAACTAAAAATTGATCGCTAACAAGTCGCCCAAGCTGACGCCGCCACGCACTGATTTCACCAGTAAAGCAGCGGCGGCGCAGCTTAGCTCACCGTTAGACCTTTTGATTCCTAATTTTTTGGTATTCTTGAGGCTGTTTCGGGATTCTAACTTTATCGCCAAACTCAGCGCAGTTAACGTTTTGGGCTTTTTCTGCTCTGTGGCTCAAAGTTTAGCTTTTGACTTTTCAGGAGTTTCTCCAGTCATGTAGTAGCTGGTTTGCTCCAGCTGTAGCAGCGGCAGGTTTTCACCAGCTTTAGCAAAGGTTCCTTGGTAACTCATTCGGGATTTGTTGTTTTCCAGCTTTTTGGTTTTGGCAATTTTGAGCTTTGAATTTCTCCAGCTTAAGCAGTGGCAGCCGTTCTCCATGTTTTGGAAAGTTTGGTTTTCCCCAGCAATTGCAAAAGTAGTTTGGTAGCTCATTTGGGTTTTGCAGTTTTCTGATTTTTGTGTTTTGACAGGGCAATGTTTTATCTTTGCCTGTAAATTGTTTAATAATCTGGGCATTCTTGTTGCTCATCAAAAAACTGGTCTAACAAGTCGCCCAAGCTGACGCCGAGTGCGTCCGGTTTCTCCAGTAAAGCAACGGCGGCGCAGCTTAGCTCACCGTTATGTTTATATAAATGATAAAACGAATATTAATTGTAATTTCAATTGTTTTTATTGCCTTTGTTGCAATCTTTTCCCCAAGATTGATTTGGGAGTATCAAACAAAATCAATCTTGGAGGGGTTATTATCCTCAATTAATATAAATGACTTCGACTTAACTGAAGGTGGCAATGACGGGATAAAAAAAAAGTTTTTTGAAACACCAATAGAATCAGAGGTCGGTATAATAAGGCTAAAGGATGGCTCTATAGTTAAATATGCTTTTCAGTCACACCACCTAAACCAATATGATTCAATTTCTTTTTTTCAGTTCAAAGACGAAGTAAAAATAGTATTTGGCTATTTCTGCTGTGAAGTAATGTTTGGTGAGAATCAACATTTTGCTAATTGGAATCAACTTGTAGAATTTCTATCTACTATAGACGGGCAAAAGCCATAGAACTAAAACATAACAAGTCGCCCAAGCTGACGCCGACACGCACCGATTTTACCAGTAATGCAGCGGCGGCGCAGCTTAGCTCACCGTTAGCGTGCTGATTTTAAGGTACACGTGATGAAAGAAAAACAATTGGTTCAAGTTATCAATGAACGTCTTATATTAGGCCAAAAGAAACACGATATTTTTTTAAGCCTAAGTCCACAAGTTGAAGATACTGAAAGATTAGGTTGGTTGATTTCTCACTCGCCATATCCAGAGCTAAGGGAAAAATACAAAGCTCAAACTATGTTTCTTTCGCTTCTATGTTTTTTATATCCATTTCTCGATTTATTAGAGTCATTTAAGTTTACAGAACTATGTCATTCCCAAAAGATTTTTTATCTTAAACCACTGTTGTTTATCTTAATTTTTTGGAAGTATGCTATTGATAACCTAAAATTTAGGCCAATTTCTTCATATATTATCTCAGCGCTTGGTTGTTTTTTTAGCATAGGTACTCTGTTTGTCATTATTTCCAAAAGGGAAATAACAGACGCAATATTAATACAATTGTGTGCTGATTTACTTCTTTTTTTAGTTGGGCTATGGGTATTAAAGCATCTGGCTCCAGCGGGCTTATTGCTACACATAAAAATCCCGCGAGATAATAATGGGAACATTTTTTTTGATTAATTTTTGAGTCGCTAACAATCCGTTCATGCCGACGCCGGGGGCCTGCGTCGCTTGAACCGAGCACAGCGGCGGCGCGGCATACCTTTCCGTTATGCTAATAGAAATTATGGAACAATTTACAATTAGAATAGCAGGCTTTGGATTACCAGATGAATTTATCACGGACTCTTTAGGTCTGAATGCCTTGAATGTTAATCGTAAAGGTGAAATATGGAATATAAGAACTGGCAAATGCTATGAAGAGAATATTATCTTTGTTAAAGATAAAACGACATATGAATCGGGCTTCGAGGAAGCATTAGATAGATTAATTGTATTGTTTAATAGTTGCCCTATGATTTCAGAACTCTTTACTAAATGCAGTTACAAAGAATTACAAATTTGGGCGTCAATGGGTGATGAAAAATTAGTGCCGAGTATTCATTTATCACCAGAACACGTTTTATTTCTATCATCAATTAATGCGCATATCGATATAGATATTATATAGAAAGGCATAACAAGTCGCCCAAGCCGACGCCGACACGCACCGATTTTTCCAGTAAAGCAGCGGCGGCGCGGCTTAGCTCACCGTTAACTGTTTCCATTATGTTTCTTCCCTCTAAATGCTTTTTGCTTGACGGTATTGCATCCCAAGTTTATACTTAAAAGTATAAACTTATATAAGGAGGGCCCATGAAGGCTACCGCAAAAGACCTCAGATTTCATTCAAAAGAGCTACTAGATACGGTCAATCGGGGAGAGGAAGTTGTCATTACCTTCCGTGGAAAACCCTGTGCCAAGCTTGTTCCCTACAGTGAATCAACAGAAAAAATGTCAAAAAATGAACTATTTGGTATCTGGAAAAACAATGATTGTACTCAAAACGTTGATGAATATGTTAGAGGCTTGAGAAAGGGCAGGTTTTAAATGGTGCTCATAGATACCGATGTAATCATCTGGTACATGAGAGGTAACGAGAATGCCTTTGATATTATAGAAAATTCAAATGGTTTCTTTATTTCTGTCGTTACTTACATGGAACTGGTTCAAGGAATGAGAAACAAAAAAGAGTTAACCTGTCTCCGAAAAGCTCTTCATGGCTGGAATACAAAAATTCTTTATGTTTCTGAAGACATATCGGCAAAAGCCATGTTTTTTGTAGAGCAGCATTTTTTAAGTCATTCAATTCAATTGGCTGATGCATTAATTGGATCTACTGCCATTGCTTATGGTCTTCCAATTCTTACAGGAAACGAAAAGCACTATAAGGCTATGGGCGATATAAAAATAAATAAGTTTATCCCATAAAGAAAGGGCAGTTAACAAGTCGCCCAAGCCGACACCGACACGCACCGATCTCACCAGCAAGGCAGCGGCGGCGCGGCTTAGCTCACCGTTAGCCGTATAATTATGGGCAACATGACTCAAAATAAAATCATGGAAATAATTGATAACGCCGGAATTTGCATTTCCACGGCAGCAGCTGGAGTTGGTAGGGAGCTTGCTTTCAGCAAAGGCCTCAAGCGGACAGTAGTTATTCATTTCGCAGACACAGATTTTCCGGGAAATGTCAAAAAGACATTGGGTGTTATATTGGAATCTGAGTCCCAGTGGTTTCTCATCAAGCGCTATGGGGACTTGGAGGTTAAACAATTCACAGTATCTGAACTGCCTACTCTTTTAAGTTTTCTAATTTCTGTATATTCTCGCATAAAACTGGAGAATGATGACCTGTATATCATTGGTGCAAATGGCAAGGCATTTCTGTCTTATAACCATCATATGTTCAGCAATGGCCTGCCCGTTTTTTTGTCAGATGTCTCTGTTGCAAGCACTTTGCTATTAAGGCTAAATGAACTTGGTGCAGAATTTGAATTGTTTTCAAAAAACGGCTAACAAGTCGCCCAAGCCGACGCCGACACGCACGGTTTTCACCAGCAAGGCAGCGGCGGCGCGGCTTAGCTCACCGTTAGAGGTTAAATTTGTCAGATCACTCTGAACCATTCAAAGAAGTCTGCGCTAACTTTGGCGCTGCTATGTACTTTGCTCAAGTATTAGAGCACGGAATTGCCAACGCCCTTCTATTTCTTGACTTTATTCCGCGTACTCGTGGTAAGTGGACTCCAGAAGAATACGATGCTTTTTTTAATCAGAACTTTGATAAAACTCTTGGGAATCTAATTAAAACTTTAAAAAATGTTAGTTCGCTACCGGCAATATTGGAAGTAGATCTCCAAAAATCAAAAGAAAAAAGAGCCTTTTTAGCACATCATTTTTTTCGTGAGCGAGCTGACGCTTTCGTATTAGGTAAGTTTGATGATGCGATTCAGGAGCTTGAAGCATTTCAGAATTTTTTTAGGGAAACGGATATGGCTCTTCAAAATTTTGTTAAGCCTATAACAGATAAAATAGGTCTTTCTGAGCAATGGTTTCAAGAAGCTTTGAGTTTTTATAAATCTCAGCTTAGAAATGACCTCTAACAAGTCGCCCAAGCTGACGCCGACACGCACCGATTTCACCAGTAAAACAGCGGCGGCGCAGCTTAGCTCACCGTTAGGTAACTTTTGATGTCTAATATGCGAGTTTCTATATTTATTATTCTCTTTCTAATCAATTTACCTGCTTATGCAGCAGAGCAAGGACCTATTGGCAATCCTTGGAAACTTGATCAATCTCCATCAAGAGACATTTCTATTGGTTTTTATCGCGCTAAAAAAAATGAACTGAATCAGATATGGCTTACTTCTGAGAAGGCAAATCTAAAAAAGCATTTTCTTCTTTATGAGTTTGAGAGAGATGCAGATGTTATTTTTTCTAATGACGAAAAATGGTTGGCTATAAATGATCGTTTAGGAAGTAATGTCTCTGAAGTCCGTCTATTCAATAAAAAAAGTGATTTAGAATATGTTGAGGTTAAACAAGCTAATGTGACAGGTAAAACATGGGCTTTCTTTTTCAAAAATAATAATCTTAAAATTGATTCAGAGTTAAGTCATTCATACATAGAGTGCATCCGCTGGTCTGGAGACTCAAATTCTATTTTGGTGGTATTGAAAGGACATACAGACAAAGATCATTATCTTGATGATTGGGTATGTGTTTATAATACAAAAAATCTTAGTCCGACTTTAGATTTTAAAATATTTAACCAGAATTCAGTACATTTTAAAAAACCATAATGCTTTTTAAAAATTTAAAAATATTGTATATTCAGCTACTTATACCTAACAAGTCGCCCAAGCCGACGCCGACATGCACCGATTTCACCAGCAAGGCAGCGGCGGCGCGGCTTAGCTCACCGTTATGTGAGAAATAATGACATTCAAAATTAGAACAGACGCAGATGATCTGTATGAATCAGCATACAGGGAACACCTCAGTAGATTTCCAAAAAGAAATCATACAGATCTTTGGCGTTATTTTTACTGGGACTTTTTTCATGATGGTCAAATTAGAGACATAATCTTTCGGGATGGAGCTGATAAGCTTATTATAGAGATTTCATGCCCAAATATCAGGAGAAAGACCGGTAAAAACGATTATGAATACATAAACATCGATTTTCTATGCACATTTTCTGATTTGTTCTATTTTAAATTCATAAAAGGTGCGGATTCAGAAGATACTGACAGATCCAATTCGGGACGGTTTACTTTTTTAAGTTCTGAAATAAACACATTGGCAGAACATATTCCGGCAAAAAAAGACGATGATTTCGGAGAATATATGTCGATGATTATCGAAGTAATGCCCGCATATGGTTCAGGTGATTCTTCATTCATTGAATTTGTCTTTGGTGGAGTAAGCGTTGAAGCGATTGAAAATACGGCGTTTCAATTGATGTTAGCATCTCCAGATTTTGAAGTCCCAATATATAATGAAAACGAATGATCACATAACAAGTCGCCCAAGCCGACGCCGACACGCACTGATTTCACCAGCAAGGCAGCGGCGGCGCGGCTTAGCTCACCGTTAGCAGGAGTTATAAAGTGTGTATACTCCACGTTACAAGCAACACAGATTCATTCAAAGAGTTTATTAAAAGTACGAGTCTTCCTGTATTGTGGTCATACGAAAAGGGTGATGATAGTTCTAAAGGTAAGCGACCACCAAAGGATCACTATGCTTTTGCTTGTGATGTTAGCAAAAAAGAATGGAATAATTTCTCTGGTCAAGTAAGCGATTCAATTGCGTTTTTACAAAACAATTTTGCTGAATTAAAAAAGCTGATAAAACTATATAGAATTGATGATATTCGTTTAGATTTCCCAGTAGAAAGCCAATTGATCAGAAACGAATTATTTAGCCAGTGCGACTTTCTTCCATCTGAGCTTATTAAGCTTGCAGGCCAGCTTAACATGGGGATAGAAATTTCTCAGTATTGGCCAGCTGAAGATGAATAAAATACCTGCTAACAAGTCGCCCAAGCCGACGCCGACACGCACCGATTTCACCAGTAAGGCAGCGGCGGCGCGGCTTAGCTCACCGTTGGAAATCTGTTTCCGGGGTATTGCCAGGTTTTTTAAGCTTTCGCGCTCTGGCTCAGTTGGCAAATATAAGTTGTTAAAGCTTTTGCCTTTTCTGTTTTGTCGCTCGGATAAATTGCTTGGCTTTTTTAGCTCCGTATTTCCAGCTTTGCGCTAAAGTTCTTTGGCATTTCCTCAGCTTGCAGTTGTTTCAGCTTTATTGGTTTTGCCTTTTGCTGCTGTGTAATTTCCGATTTGGCGGCAAAGTAGTCTTGGTTCCTTATTTTTTGCTTTTATTGCTGTGTCTGCTTTAAAGCTGTTGCGGGGTTAAGCTTTTCGGGGTTGCTCCATCAGCTTTTGTTAATGGCAGCGCTGTTTCCTTTTAAGCGCCTAATTTCCAACAAGTCGCCCAAGCTGACGCCGA
>NZ_AUEY01000110.1 GCF_000426225.1 Desulforegula conservatrix Mb1Pa | reverse complement strand
TGGCACTTATCTTCGGTCCCATATTCGGACAGGAATTCGTGAATACTCTTTCCTTTTTGAAATTGGATCATATTTTTTGCCATGCTACACCTCCATCATATCTGGATAATCTTTAACCTGCCTTAAGATAAGCATGGCGGAGTAAAAATGGTAATCAAAATTTTTATTGCAAAGAGTATTTATTTGATGGACTCGCAAAAAGTCAAAAAATGGCTTTATCGTCATGCCGGACTTGATCAGGCACCCAGTGATTTCAATTACTTCTGGATTCCGGCCTGCGCCGGAATGACGGAAATCGGACTTTTTGCGACCTTGTTAACCATATAAGGTCTTGCAAATCAATGCTCTCATTATTTACAATTGGAATAAGAATTTGAAATCTGGCTTAAGAATGGGGATGGCGGAAACAAAAAACTGGAATCATTTAAAAAAAAATGGTTCCAGTGCAGTATATTTTATAAGAAGCGGGGTCAAATCATCACTGTGATACCGAGGCTTGGGTTTCTGCTTCCATGAAATCTTCTACGAGTTCTGCGCTGAGAAGTCTTTCTTTTTTTATTAAACACTTAATTCTGAGTGCGCAGTGATTATAGCAAACCCTGTCGCCTAATCTGAAATAGCCGAAGCAGTCCAGATAGTCGTTAAGATCGTCATTTTCTGAAACCAATTTTTTTTTTATAATTTTCATATTCTTCTTTGCTTCTAAATTCTCATCATTGAGATCATTTGACTATGAATCAAGCCATTCGTCGCTAATAGCTCATTCATTTCTGTTTGAAAAGGTTTATTTGCAAAATCCGTGACAAGGCCTCCTGCTTCTGACGCTATAAGGTATCCGGCAGCCGTGTCCCAAGGTTTTAGTTTCTGCTCCCAGAATCCGTCAAATCTACCGCATGCAATATAGCAAAGGTCGAGCGCGGCTGATCCGAGTCTTCTTATTCCCTGGGCCGCTTTCAGGCAGTTTGAAAGCCTTTTGACTATTGGATCGATGATGCCGTTAGTATCATAAGGGAAGCCTGTTACAAGAAGGCTCTCCTTTAGATCGTTTTTACCACTTACCTTGATTTTAGCTCCGTTCAGATATGCACCGCCATTTTTTACGGCAGTGAAAAGCTCATTTGTTACAGGATTAAATACAATCCCTGTAATTATTTCATTTTCATGCTGAAAGGCTATGGAGCAGCAGAAGAGAGGAAGTTGATGGGCAAAATTAGTTGTTCCGTCAAGAGGATCAATGATCCATCTGTTTGACTGACCGCTTGAAGTATCATTTGTTGTCAGTCCACCTTCTTCCGCAAGAATTGAATGATTAGGATATATGGCTCTGATTGTTTCAGTAATTATTTTTTCTGACTCGATATCTGCCTTGGTGACAAGATCTGTCTCGCCTTTTTTATTTATTTCAGCGAGATTACCAAGGTAAAAGCGAAGTATCCTGCCACTTTCAAAAGCGGCTTTTATTCCAGTTTCCAGTATTTTGTCTGTGTCTATCATAATATATACTATATATAGCGTTTGAATCTTGGAGTCAATTTCAATTATTTTTTGTGGCTATGCTCAAATCTCAGTAATATTTGAAAAGGTCATGGCCTGAACATTTGTAAGACTCTAAAAATATCAGTATTTTTTGTCTACTAGCAAAACCACAAAGTTTTTGCGGAGCTTTTCCCGAAAAGCGACCCTCCGGCCATTATAATAGCCTTATATCCCAGTTCCACAGACCTTCTCTGTTTTTGATTTTCATGGAGTTAGGGATTTTTTCTTCCATATGGACAAATACTTTGTAACCCGATTTTTCTAGAAGGCTCTTTTTTGTTGAAATATCAAGCTTCCAGTTAGGGAAAACCCACCAGTTGGAATCCTTTTTTGTGATGAACGCCTCTTCACCTTTCGGGCTTAAAAATGGTGCGTCAGGTGTTAAATCATCTGCTTTGATTCTTGAGATTGCAAAAGGCCAGAGCCCGGAAATAACTACTCCAAGAGGCAGAGCCGAGGTTGACGGCAAAGAAGTCATGATTTCACCAGGCAGTTCAGGTGAAACTATTACTCCATCAAAGCCTAATTTTTCTAACGCTTTGATGGAATATGAGTTGGAAATATTACAGAAAGGCCCTGCCCATATTCTTGATTTTTTGCCGCATATTTTTTTTAAGGATTCAAACTGCCATATTGAGTTTAATACAAAGTTCATAGCTCCTTTGGCAGAGGCATTTTTTAAAAGCTCTTCAAATTCAGGCTCATTCTCTGGCCAGATTACAGGGTGAATCCACCACCAGGTTTTTTCAGACTCAGCCCTGACGGTTTTATCGACCTCTTTTTTCGACAGCCATTTTGAATTGGCTCCTGAAGATCTGGGTATTTCCTTGAATTTCATTTCAAAAGCCTGGGCTCTTCTGAAGTCCTTTTTAAAATAATTTATCTTGAAATCAGGTGGTTCTGCTTTTGTTGAAATTGTTGAAGATATTGCCACAAGTTCATTTTCAAGTTCTTTAATCATTACATCCAGAGCTTTTTCTCGTCTGTCTATCAAAAAAACAGAACTTCCGGGAAAAGGCAAACCTGACTTGCTATATGTACTGAAAGGGAATTTGCCCTGTTTGGGGACGCTTCTGTTTATTTTCTGAATCTTGTGTCCGTGGCTGTCTTCATAGCCTATCCTCAGTAGATCGTTTGGCAATAAAGGAATGCGCGGAGTAAAAAAAGGCGCTTTGACGCTACCCTGAACCTTGCCTATATATTTGCCTGAAGCAGTTTGGAATTTTGTGTTTATGGGATTTTGCGCTCTTTGGGGAAGAATGTTGTAGTGCGTTGTGTCCCTTCCCAGAGCCTGTTCAAGCAGCTGGATGGCTGATCTTTTTACTGAAGCGTCCTTGCTTTCGTCTCGAAGCATTTTATATGCTGTGGTTGTGTAAAATACATAGTGCGGCCCCTTTTTTCTTCCCTCGATTTTCCATGTTTTAACCTCTGGAACTGAAAGGAGAATTTTGGTCAGAACATCAGCGCTGAAATCCTGACACGAGAACACTCCGGAAGTATTACCATCCTGGTTATAGGATCTCCTGCATGGCTGAACGCATCTTCCGCGGAGACCGCTTTTTCCTCCAAGAAAACTGCTCCAGTAGCATTTTCCTGAAACCGCATAGCAGAGAGCTCCATGAACAAATACTTCAAGATCTGTTTTTGGCCCTGAAGCAGCTGCCATGGCTTTGATTTCATCGATATTAAGTTCTCTTGGAATGACAACTCTATGTACTCCAAGCTGCTCGGCCATTTTAATTCCTGATGCCGTTGTGAGCGCCGCAAGTGTCGAAAGATGAATCTCGCCTTTGAAACCAGCCTGTTTTGCGAGTTCAATAAAAGCAATATCCTGAATTATGATTGCGTCTGGTTTCACGTCGGTTGCGAGTCTTGACAGCTGACGGCCTGCTTTTTCAAGCTCGTCTTCTTTTAGGAGTGAGTTGAGGGTTACATAGACCCTGACTCCTTTTGAATGGGCAAGCATTGTAAGTGCAGCAAGTTCATCAATTGAGAAATTGTCCGCCTCCATACGGGCTGAAAAAATTTTCAATCCGCAGTAAATTGCATCCGCACCGGCTGCTATTGCCGCAAGAAAAGATGCTTTGCATCCTGCGGGCGACAGGATTTCAGGTTTGTGGACGGTGTTGTTGGTCATTTTTTACCTAATATTAAATTTTTGTTAACTGTTTGGCGGATCAAAATCATTCTTTACTTGCAAGAATCATGGATGCTATACCCAAGCCGGAATTCATGGGAAAAACGAGTATTTATATTTCCGCTTACTAAAAGTAAACATTATTGATGAAAAAATACCTTCCACATAAAAAAAATGACAAAGGAAGATACTCTGAAAAAGGGTATCCCAAAGACAAAAAATTCCACTCAAAAATAAAGCCGGATATAGACCCCCGCCTTAAATCTGTTTTTAAGGAAATTGGCACGCCTGAACCTTCTCCATTTCATCCTGATCCTTTTCAGCTTGAAGCTGTTGCAGCTGTAATAGAGAATGACTGCCTAGTAACGGCTCCGACCGGATCAGGCAAGACCTGGATTGCTGAGACGGCTATAAGGAGGGTCTTTGATAACGGAGGGCGCTCCTGGTATGCGTCGCCGCTGAAGGCTCTTTCAAATTCAATTTATAATCATTTCTGTCATGTTTTTGGTCAGGACAATGTAGGTATCCTTACCGGAGACAGGCAGGAAAACCCTGATGCTCCAATTATTGTTGGAACCACCGAAATCCTCAGGAACCAGCTCTATGATTCCATGCACAAAGCCGTTGACATCCGTTCTGATCTCGTTGTTATGGATGAGGCACATTATATAGGCGATGAGGAAAGAGGGGTTGTCTGGGAAGAGGTAATAATCTACCTTCCTATCAGGGTAAGTCTGCTTCTTCTTTCAGCGACCATTGGCAATGCAGGGCGTATCGCTGAATGGATCGGAGCTGTCAGGGCCAAGGAATGTGTTGTTGTCTCCTCAACAGAGCGTCCTGTTCCTTTATTTCCTCTATTTTTTCATCCATGCGGTACAATTGAGCCGCTTGTTGCAAAAAACGGCAAGAAAACAAAGGGCGGACTCGATATAAAGGTTATCAAATATCTCAGTGCAGATAAGCCTCCACTTATGGCTCCGCCAGGAAGACTTCCTCCAATGGGTGATATTATAAGGGTTTTAAGAAAATTTGATCTTCTGCCCGCTATTTTTTTTCTGAAATCAAGATCAGACTGTGACGGATCGCTTGAATTGTGTGACAGTATTGGGCTTGATACTGATCCTGAACGCAAGCTCACAATTAAAAAAAGAATAGATGAGCTGACAAGATCCATTCCACATTTAAAGAAACACAAACAGATGTGGCATCTTGAACATCTCGGTGTAGGTTCCCACCATGGTGGTCAGCTGCCGGGGTGGAAAATTGTGGTTGAGACTTTAATGTCCGAAGGCCTGCTTGATGCTGTTTTTGCGACTTCAACCGTTGCGGCAGGAGTAAATTTTCCGGCAAGAACAGTTGTCATATCAAATTCCGACAGGTTTAACGGCGTCGAGTTCATTCCGCTTGGGGCCAATGATTATCATCAGATGTCAGGCAGGGCAGGGCGCAGAGGAATGGACAAGATCGGATTTGTCATGGCACTTCCTGGCAAATTTATGGATCTTTTTCTGACGGCGAGGCTCACAAGGCAGGGGCCTGGAAATATTCTGAGTCAGATTAGAGTAAATTTTTCCATGACCCTGAATCTTCTTCTTTCTCATAAGCCTGAGCAGATAAAGGAACTTCTCCAGCACTCCCTGGCAACTTTTGAGGCCACCTATTCCTTGAAGCAGAAGTCTGATGCAGGTAAGGGTCGGAAAATATTCGAAAATTCTTTTTTATGGGACGCTTTTTTAAGGCATCTTGATTTTCTTGTAGAAACAGGTTTTGTTGAACCAGGCGGGAGTCTGACATCGGATGGTTATTGGGCTTCCCAGCTGAGAATTGACCATCCTCTTCTTGTTGCGGAAGGTCTGAGAACAGGACTGTTTTCTTATACTGATCCGGCGCTTCTTGCGGGTGCAATGGCTTTATTTGTCAATGACAGGGAATTTGAGGAAGATTCATTCTTAAAGGATAGTGAAGATCCCATATATGTTGCTTTGAGCGATTTAAGAAGAGGGCTTAGACCTTTTCTTAAGCATCTGAAGAAAAAAGGTTTTGTCGTGTCGCCTCTTTATGTTAAACCGGCCATCGCTATATACAGATGGGCCAAAGAGGAGCCTTGGGAGAAAGTCTGCAATTATACGAGGTTAGCTGAAGGGGATATGGCAAGACTCGTATCAAGAACTGCGGACAATCTGAGGCATCTTCGCGGATTAGGGGAAGTTTTCCCGCATATTTCCGAAAGCGCTGAAAAGGCAATAGAAATGCTGATGCGTGATCCAGTCGTAACATTCCTTGGATAGGTTGCTGTAAATGAATGAAAAAATATTTTATTTTGAAGATCTTAAGCCGGGTTTGAGATTTGTCTCTGATATCTTGGAAATCACCAGAGACGATATTGTGGATTTTGCCAGAAAATTTGATCCCCAGGCATTTCATACGGGTGACTCCCAGCATATCGGGCCCCAGATATCAGGTGATGTCATTGCAAGCGGATGGCATATCAGCAGCGTGTGCATGAAACTGCTTGTTGATACCCTTCTCATAAGGTCAAGCTGCGTATGCTCGCCCGGAGTCGATCTCCTTAAATGGCCTTCTCCAATGATTGCAGGGGATGTCATGAAGGCCGAAATTACAATAATAGAGACAAAAATAACTGTCTCAAAGCCGGACTGGGGGCTTGTAAAAGTTCATGTTGAAATGACAAATCAGGATGAAAAAATTCTGTGTATAATGGAGCCAGTAATATTTTTTGGGCGCAGACCTTAGCCCCAGGAAAATAAAGCATCAATATAAAATAATCAGAATTTATTGTTAAATTAATTATATAGCCTGAAGCCGGGCAGCACGGAGGAAAAATGAGTGTAGATACAAAGAAAGTCATCTATTCGATGATGAAGGTCAGCAAGTTTTACGACAAAAAGCCCATAATAAAGGACATTTCCCTTTCATATTTTTATGGGGCAAAAATAGGCGTTCTTGGTCTGAACGGTTCAGGTAAAAGTACGCTTTTGAAGATAATGGCGGGCATTGACAAGGAATTCAATGGCGAGATAATTCACGCAGCAGAATACAATATCGGTTATCTTGAGCAGGAACCTCTGATAAATGAAACAAAGACTGTCAGAGAAGTTGTGGAAGAAGGTGTTCAGTCAATTGTTGATCTTCTTAAAGAGTATAATGAAATCAACGAGAAGTTCGCAGAGCCAATGGATGATGATGCCATGGACAAGCTTATCCATCGCCAGGGCGAGGTTCAGGACCTTCTTGACCGCCATGACGCCTGGGATCTTGACTCACGCCTTGAAATGGCAATGGATGCGCTTCGCTGTCCCCCGGCCGATTCTCCTGTCAATTTTCTCTCAGGAGGTGAAAAAAGGCGTGTCGCGCTTTGCAGGCTTCTTCTTTCAAAACCGGATATTCTTCTTCTTGACGAACCTACCAACCATCTTGACGCGGAGTCTGTAGCATGGCTGGAGCTTTTTCTTCAGAAGTACGAAGGAACCGTCATTGCAGTAACCCATGACCGTTATTTCCTTGATAATGTTGCTGGTTGGATTCTTGAGCTTGACCGTGGTCAGGGGATTCCTTGGAAGGGCAATTATTCCTCATGGCTTGACCAGAAGCAGAAGCGTCTTGCCGTTGAGGAAAAATCCGAAGGATCACGTCAGAAAACCCTGAAACGCGAGCTTGAGTGGATCAAGATGAGCCCCAAAGGCCGGCATGCCAAGTCAAAAGCAAGGATAACAGCCTATGAAAAACTCTATAATGAGTCAGCCGGAGACAAAGTCAAGGATCTGGAAATTTTCATTCCATCAGGCCCAAGACTCGGCAATATGGTCATAGAGGCCCAGAATATTTCCAAATCATTCGGAGATAATCTTCTTTTTGAGAACCTTACTTTTTCTTTGCCTCCTGGTGGCATAGTCGGAATAATTGGAGCCAATGGGGCTGGAAAGACCACACTTTTCAGGCTCATAACCGGTCAGGAACAACCTGATTCCGGTTCCATACGTGTAAGCGAAAGCGTTCGTCTTGCACATGTGGATCAGCACAGGGACGCCCTTGTTGCAGGAAAGAATATCTGGGAAGTGATTTCAGATGGCTATGATACTTTAACCATAGGCGGCAGAGAAGTAAATTCAAGGGCTTATGTCGCAAGATTCAATTTTTCCGGTCAGGATCAGCAGAAAAAGGTTGATGTGCTTTCAGGCGGTGAGAGAAACAGAGTAAACCTCGCAAGAATGCTTAAATCAGAGGCCAACGTGCTTTTGCTTGACGAACCTACCAATGACCTTGACGTAAATACAATGCGCGCTCTTGAGGAAGCTCTTGAGAATTTCGCGGGTTGCGCCGTTGTCATAAGTCATGACAGATGGTTCCTCGATAGGATTGCTACTCATATCCTCGCCTTTGAAGGGGACAGCCAGGCGGTCTGGGTCGAAGGCAATTACAGCGAATATGAAGAGGATCGCAAAAAACGCCTCGGAGCAGCTGCTGAAAGACCGCACAGACTCAAATACCGTCAGCTCACAAGAACTTAGTCTTTGAAAAGGCCGCAAAAAGTCCGATTGCCATCATTCCTGAGAAGGCCGGAATCCAGAAGTAATTGAAAATGCTGGGTGCCGGATCAAGCCCGGAATGACTAATAAGCATTTTCTGGTTTTTTGCGAGATCATCAGTCTTTAAACAAAATATAAAAAGTGAAACAGCTTAATGCTGTTTCACTTTAGGCTGCCTCTAAAAATATCATTTTTCAGATATCTTTACTCACTTGTCTGTATTAGCCAAGAGAGCAGTTGTTTTTGTCAGAAATCTCAATGACATATAGGGCACAAAGCCCTTTTCGGAATTATAAAATAATCATAATAATCCCCTTAGAGCATTAATCTGTAGATTTTTGGCATCTGTTTAAACAGTCGTAAGCAGAGTTTTAAACCTAAACATGTTATATGCCAGATTTCTAAGCCCGATCTTGAGTTTTGCCCTGGCTGATCCGAT
>NZ_AUEY01000109.1 GCF_000426225.1 Desulforegula conservatrix Mb1Pa | reverse complement strand
GTAAAATCAGCACTTTAAACATAAGCACAACATCGTAAGGTTTTGCGCCTGCATTGCTCTTTTTGACCCTCTTAAACGTATTGCTCAGAATTAAACGAAAATTTTCCCACGGAATTACCCTGTTTAGTTCAACCAATGGGTCTCCATTCTTGTCTATCCTTGTATAACGTTCTTTCCAGTCAAATAAGCCAAGCTGCTTCATTATCTAATTTACTCTCCATATAAATGAGTTAACTTGGCTTATATATATCATATTATTACTTATATAGTAATATATTTTTGATTTTTAGAGGATCCCTTAACCTTTAACATTCTTCATCCAATCAATTGTTTCACTACAATGTTCGTTTTTTTTAAGAATTGATTGGATTTCCTTTGATACCAAGACACCTTCAGGGTGGAAGAGTTTTGATTTTGAATAATCGTACACAAAATCAAAATGGTTCTTGATTTCTTTTGGCGAAATTTTTTTCATTTTGTTTTGAGCATTTTGCCTAAATGAATTTATGAACATATGAAGTTCACTTAGGTTTTGTGAAAAAACAGTTCTATTTTTCAGGTCGGTTTGAATGGAGTACGAATAGTTTACGTGATCTGATGTTGAAATTGAAACGTTTGAGTCACAGGAACCATTGAAAATATTGGGAGAGTTAAAGCTATGCCAATATAGACCTGTAGGTAAAGCCTTGGGTAAAGATTCACCCATAATTTTTATAAAAGATTCATTTTCTATCGGAAGATTTTCAAAGTGTGATTCGGCATATATTAATGCTGGCAGAGACTCCAGTGAATGGAATGTTGAAATTCGACTTCTATGTGAATCTCTTAAATCAAGACATAGAGAAGTTCTATCCTCGTTAAACGGCCTGAATGAATTGAATAATATAGTTCTTTGAGTTTGAGAAAAATCATCTAAGAATATATTTGATAAATCTTCGTCAATACAACTTAATGTTCCAGTAATCTTGACAATACGTTCTATCTCGTTAGCTAAATTTATATTTGAAATAACTAATAGAGGTTGATGGACAGAAGAAATTTTGAAAACATCATCTATTGCTTCTTGATCCTTATTAAATTTTGAAACTTTGGTGTTATCTTGTGCCATCAAAAACGAGGACATATCTTCTGGGTATAGAAAATATATCCAATTTTGTTTGCCATCTATGATTACAGGAGGGAACACCTGGACAGGTAATTGTGTCTGAAATGACTCTACTTTCCATGAAACCCTGTTGGTGATTACATTAATTTTTATGTCACGGGTTTTGTTGCTAAATGGAGTATAGAATTTGCTCCTGTATGTTGGCAAGTACTTAGATAAAAATCCTTTAATAGAAATTTGTTGCCCAATGCTTAAATCGTGAGAAAAGTATCTATCAGAGATATCTGAAATATTAATATTAATATTGTCAAAGTAATGTTTAAATACTGTTTTAAATGATTTAAATAAATTGTAAAAGTTAGAAAAAGTAAGTAGTTTTTTTTCGATGTCGGATATTATCGATGTTTGGTTATAGTCACCAAAAACAATACCAGGACTATTGGCACCTTGTGTTTCAACGTTTATAGTATTTTTTTTCATTCACATTATAATCTCCGTTAACAATACCGGGGCTGTTTTTACCTTTTGTTGAAACTTTAATATTAGGTCGAGGTTTTCTTTTTTTGTTAATAAAATATCCAAGAAAAAGTACACCTACTCCAGAAAAAATCCATTTAATATTACTAATAACTGTTTCAATCATGTCAATTCCTTTTCTAACGTGAAGCTAAGCTGCGCCGGCAACAAAAGCAGGATAAGCCGCAGCATAAAATCCGGCGTCAGCTTGGGCGGCTTGTTAGCTCTGAAAAATTCAAGAACCCCCAAAAAAACACTGCAAAAACCCTTGCATGAAAATCAGAAAAAGGCAAAGCCAAACGAATTTTCAGGATACCCTGCTCTGGCTGGTGAATAGTTGCCTTTGCAGAGGCTGGAGAAGATTTCCCAACGAAATTGACTGGAGAAAACCTACCACTGCTTTTGCTGGTGAAATTCCCTGAAAAAGCCCAAAGCCGAATCCTGAGCCGCCGACCAGAAAAAGCCATAAAATTTGGCTGCGCCGAATCAGGCGAAAACTTCAAAAACTCGAAACGCTCAGCTAAAAAAACGGGGAAAACCAGAAAACCGGAATTCCCACCAGGGAAGCTAACGGTGAGCTAAGCCGCGCCGCCGCTGCCTTACTGGTGAATTCGGTGCGTGTCGGCGTCGGCTTGGGCGACTTGTTATAGATCATGACCTCTTTTCATTTTAAATTCTTTTTCAATAAAAGCTTTTAGAGTGTCATCGTTGTATTTGTTGTAAATGGAATGAGTTGTGTAGGCATTTTCCTTACTTTTAAAATTATTATAAATATCTTGTAGTTGAATTTGATATTCAAAAACACTTGAATGTATAGATTGCGAAAACCAACCAGTTGAAGTCTTATCCAATTGATAAGCATTAATGAATAGCGTTGCGGATGAAATCAATTTTTTATTTATTTCTAAAGAACCTATGGTTAATATCTTTTTTTCCGAATCTTGATTCATTATCAAGCCACTACCAAATTGCAGTTGGTTATCATTTGGGGATAAAATTTGAATTGCGGCTGACTCAATTCCCTTAAAATTGCCTTCATCTTTAAGATATATATAAAATGCTACTGTTTCTTCATTTATGTCGATGTATGATAAAATTGGATAATTTTCCAATTCTGTTTTCTTGATTTTGTAGATAAAATCACAGGGGAAAGCTGTTCCACTAAAAGAAATAATAATAATGATTAAGCACAAAATTTTTTTCATACTTGATCCTATAACGGTGAGCTAAGCCGCGCCGCCGCTGCTTTACTGAAAAAATAGGTGCGTGTCGGCGTCGGCTTGGGCGACTTGTTATGAAATATCAAACTCTTCCATATTTTCGATTACATAATCTGCAAGTTTTCTCCAGACTGATTCATCCCCACAGGCTTCATCACCGAGTTTATGAAACAAACAATCTTCATGCATTCTTTGTTCTAAGAATTCTTTTCGTTTATCGATATTAAGATGTGGCTCTGGAAAACCAAACAACTCAACAGCTTGGTCTATATTTCTCGCTACATTGTCTGCACCAATTCTTCGATATGCATCTGAAAAAAAAGAATATGGTGGAGTTTGTGGGAAATCACTTTCAAAAAAATATTGAAAACTCCCATTGTCAATTATTCCCTGAGCAGAGTAGATAGCGATTACCGTTTGAACTGGAATTTTCAAACATGAAGGATCATTTTTAGCTTCATCAAGTTGCTCAAAGCAATAATCTGATACTTTTTCTAAAATTTCTTCTTTATCAGTATTCATATATTTTCATAACGGTGAGCTAAGCCGCGCCGCCGCTGCCTTGCTGGTGAAATCGGTGCGTGTCGGCGTCGGCTTGGGCGACTGGTTATGTGTTTTGATTATTACGTCGAATAAAAACCAAATCTTCATCTGGTTTTATTTGGTGCACCAACCCATACTTTTCAGTTTTTACTCCAAAGCCAGTCTCTAAGCATTGCCATGAGTTTTCAGGATATAATTTGCTGAACTGACTTGAAGATACAACAAAAACTATTTCCCCAATGCATCCACTAAAATTAACTATATCACCGATTAAAATTTCTTCGCCAGATAAGTAATACATCGTATTTTTAGACATAAATTTTGTATTCAAACACATAACGGTGAGCTAAGCCGCGCCGCCGATGCTTTACTGGAAAAATCGGTGCGTGTCGGCGTCGGCTTGGGCGACTTGTTGGCACTGCGGTTGAAAAAATAATGCCAGACTATTAAACAGTTTAGGGCAACCAACGACCTGAAGCTACCCTGGCAGAACATAAAAACAGAAAACAGCAAAACCCAAATGAATTACCAAGCTGCCTTTGCAAAGCTGGTGAAAACCTGTCGCTGAATGACTGGAGAAACTCCTAAAAAGTCCAAAGCCTGACTCTTAGCCATATAGTGGAAAAGCCATTCACTCCGACAATGCTAAAATTGGCGATAGCATCAAAGCTATAAAACTGCCAACTAAAAAGTACCGGGTTAACGACTGCAAAACCTCAGCATGCCAACGGTGAGCTAAGCTGCGCCGCCGCTGCCTTGCTGGTGAAATCGGTGCGTGTCGGCGTCAGCTTGGGCGACTTGTTAGGCAGGTTCATTAATGTATACCATATTCCATCCCGCAATTGGCAAAAGATTAAGACCATTTTCGTGCAGTTTTTTAATTTCTGGTGAGTAGCGAAGATGCTTGTAGAAACCTTTTGCATTATTGTGTGGATTTTGCATCCACATTCCAGCAGTTGTTTTGCTCTGGAAAAACCTTAAAACGGATTTCCATTTTTTAAGTATAACCTCATCCTCGCACATAGTGCCGAGCATACCTTCACAAAGCCCATTTTCCTTCATATGAGGGAATTGAAAAGATAATCTATTTGTATTCTTATCGCAACAATCTCTTTGACCATTGCAGTTAACTTCAATTGGTTTGATGTCGATCCATAATTCACGTGGATTATGAATTTGATCTTGCTCTAAAAACTGCTCCCAACTGTGCAGATGGATTACTTCAAAATTTGGCCAATATTTGACAATCGCAAAATACAGATCGTGCTTATCCGTCTGCTTTTTCAACAAATTGAAGATTTCATTTTTTGTTATGAATAAAGTAACAGTAATCTGCATATATGCCTAACGGTGAGCTAAGCCGCGCCGCCGCTGCTTTACTGGTAAAATCGGTGCGTGTCGGCGTCGGCTTGGGCGACTTGTTATGCAATTTCCACTTTTAGTAACTGACCGTTGCGAGTATTTTTTTATTTATTGATATGGCTATAATATGTCTCATATAGCTGGTCATGGAATCCCCACCCCATGTCTTTAGTGTCATTTACTATTTTTAAGCACCGAACATTAAAATCATCAATAAGATTGTTGTCTACTATAAATTTTAATGCTCGCCCATACATGCTTTCCATACTTAAATAAAAGGGTTCATCAATGTCTCCATAATTGTCAGTAAATTGCACGCCCATTTCGACATAAAAAATCATCAGATCCGCGATTGACTTTTTATCTTCAGACAATTTTTTAAATTCTGTTATTGCCTTTTTAGCTACGGACAATCTACACTTACCATGGCCTCTTTTTGGGAAAAACTCATTTTCGATAATGTCTTTATGCTTAATAAGAATCGATAAGCTGCTATCGTTACAGAATTTCATCGAATAGAACTCTCTTACAAAAGGATTTTTGTTGAATAGGTCAACAATATCCTTAATGAGATCTTCCTTTGTTGCCTCTTTTAAATTTCTTTTTAAATCAGATATCTTCATATTTTTTTTGATGTATTAAAAGCATAACGGTGAGCTAAGCTGCGCCGCCGCTGCTTTACTGGAAAAATCGGTGCGTGTCGGCGTCAGCTTGGGCGACTTGTTGGCACTGCGGTTGAAAAAACAATGCCAGACTATTAAACAGTTTAGGGCAACCAACGACCTGAAATTACCCTGCCAGAATATAAAAACAGAAAACAGCAAAACCCAAATGAGTTGCCAGATTACTTTTGCAATTGCTGGTGAAAACCTGTCGCTGAATGACTGGAGAAACTACTGAAAAGTCAAAAGCCTGACTCTTAGCCACATATTGGAAAAAGCCATTCACTTCAACAATGCTAAAATTGGCGATAGCATCAAAGCTATAAAACTGCCAACTAAAAAGTACCGGGTTAACGACTGCAAAGCCTCAGCATGCCAACGGCGAGCTAAGCTGCGCCGCAACTGCCCTACTGGAAAAATCGGTGCGTGGCGGCGTCAGCTTGGGCGACTTGTTAGCAACAACAGCGTTGAGGTGAAAACAACGCCTGATTTCAAAGTAAAATTGGGCAACGATTGCAAAAAACGCTACCCGGCCAAAACATAAAAACAAGAAAGCAGCGAAACCCAAATGAATTACCAGACTACTTTTGCAATTGCCGGAGAAAACCAGACTTTCCAAAAACTGGAGAATGGTTGCCGCTGATGAAGCTTGAGAAATTCAAAACAACAAAATTGCCAAAGCCAGAAAGCTGGAAAACACCAAACCCCGAATGAGTCGCCAAGTTGCCTTTGCAAAAGCTGGTGAAAACCTGCCGCTGCAAAACATGGAGGGCGCCGCCAAAAAGCCTGAAGCTGAACCCAAGCCTTTGAGCTGGAAAAGCCAATAACTTTAAACTGAGCTGGATTGGCGATAAAGCCGAAACAACAAAACCGCTGGAAAAAATGCCAGAGAGCCAGTGCAACTTGCCAAAGAACCACTTGCTAACGGAGAGCTATGCCGCGCCGCCGCTGTGTTTGGTAAGCCCACGCAGGCCCTCGGCGTCGGCATGAGAGACTTGTTGTAACTCGCCGAAGCGGCTAAAAAAGTGACATAGCTCGGTTTTATTAATAAAGCTGCCAAACGATTGATAAGGCATTACTCTACTAAAACAGGTGTTTATCGAGTTATGGTCTTTTTGAAACTGCGGCCCGAAGGCCAAAAACGACGGCAACGTTGGCCTAATAAAGACATCGACAGGGCGAAAGCCATATATACTGGAATCGGATAATACACAAAATACCCGGAGAGTCACAACAGCGCTAGTTTGATTGGGAGTGGGGGCTTTTTCATGCTGGCATAGTCTATGCTCAAATTATAGTTTCGGTAATTCGTTCGTTGATAATTAAATAAAAAAGCAACTTTGGTGTGTCGTTTTAGAGTGAGTTCATATTCTCTCATACCATAATTAGTTAACTTATGCATTTTACTCAGTCGTTTTCTTGGTACTAACTTTTTTCTTTTTTTGCGACTCATCTATTTTAACAGGGTAGTAATCTATTGCTGACGCGAGGTCATTTATTAATTCAATTATTTCTTCCTTACCCATTACAGTTCTAAAATTCTCAAGCCAAACATCAGGTGTTTGTGAAATAAATTGGAGGAGCAGGGAGCCGTCTACACGACAAGCTATATTTACGCCATCTGTAAAAGCTGTAGGTATATTACTATATTTTATGTTGTCAGATAGATTTTTTGTTGTCATATTTATTCCCTTTTAACAATTAGCTAATTTACAATGTGCTGAAGCTATTTTGTTTTTTTTTATACTTTTAGAAAATACTTCTTTTGAGCCTGTATGCATTGATCTTTCTCGCAAGAAATTATTTGACATAATATGTGGATAGGACACAGTAATATTTGATTTGTTCTGACGCAATGTCTTTTCTGCCCCAATTTTAGATTGAATATTGATTCTGCCGTCTTTCCCAGTACGCTTGAATTCTTCTACAGACTTTTTGTGATACAACTTCCTGCCATCAATAACCACGTAGTAAATAAAACCTCTTTTGATACGAGAATCTTTGCTGAGTGCTTGTTTTGTTTTTCCAAGGATAATAGATGCTTCGTTCGATGATATAAACTCACCTATTGGAAGTGAATAAATAGCTTCTGATTCCTTTTTTTGAATATAAGCATTTATCTTTTTTGTCTCTTCAAAATCAATTGAAACGTCACCGCAATCACGACATTTTGAATATCGTATGCTCGGCACATAAATTGTACCAAGAGGTCTGCTTTTAAAGGACAAACCGCCGATTACTATGGATCTATTTCCGTTGCAAAGATCGCACAACATCTCAAATGTCCTTTCTTATTCTAATCAAGCTCATGAAAACTACTAATAACAACTTTTCCATCATTTTGCCTGATGTAAAAGTGAGTATATACACTTTCACCGTCCATAATATTCTTTGCTTTATAATAATCCATCATCGTATGTGGAATATGCCGATGTGGCTCCTTCTTGAAAAAATGATTCTTATTTATGTCGATAGCATAATCTCTATCATTTAATTTCAAAAGGCATTGTTTAATCTTTTCTGGTCCCCAATTGAAAATATCCCGAGCATCATCAAGTGCATTTTGGTTGATATCAAAATGTCCGCACCGAATTTTTTCTTTAACTTCTTTTAATGGGTAGTACGGCTTTCTCGGTGCGGTCTGATGCACTTAGACACTCTCCAATATTAAATAAAAGTTGACAGCTGTCAACTTATTGTTGACAGAGTGATCAATCTCATCCAATTACCTCAGTAAAGGAGCTCACTGATATTCGAATAGATAATAATTTGCAATCACATAGAAATCCAGTCCGAAATGCTTCTACTGTATTATTTTTCATACACAGCTTTTTTTGCCGGACACCTGAAAGTAATATATTGCCTGGAGTTACAACGGAGAGCTATGCCGCGCCGCCGCTGCGCTTGGGTCAAGCGACGCAGGCCCTCGGCGTCGGCATGAGAGACTTGTTGTAACTCGCCGAAGCGGCTTAAAAACAGACATAGCTCGATTTTATTAATAAAGCTGCCAATCGATTGATAAAGCATTGCCAAACGAAAGCAGCGGTTTAAACTATTTTTGATCTTTTTGAAACAGTGGCCTGGAGGCCAAAAACGCTGGCAACGCTGAATTCAAAGAAAACGTCGCCAGAGCGAAAGCATTTTATGCCGGACACCTGAAAAGACAGAATTTGCCCGGAGTTACAACGGAAAGGTATGCCGCGCCGCCGCTTTGCTGGTTAAGCCCACGCAGCTCCCCGGCGTCGGCATGGGCGGCTTGTTGGCTGAACGAGTATTAATCAAGTAAGTTTTTCCGCCTATTACTGTACCTCTTTTTTATTGCAATTATTACAAATGCAACCAATGTGCCTATTCCAATAACAAAGCGTGTAAATCCATGGTCAAGGCCAATTGATTTAAAAATTGCGTCTTCCCACATATAAAACTCTTGGGCATAAATTATTTTGATTACCATTTTTACTCCGCCATGCTTATCTTAAGGCATGTGAAAGATTATCCAGATATGATGGAGGTGTAGCATGGCAAAAAATATGATCCAATTTCAAAAAGGAAAGAGTATTCACGAATTCCTGTCCGAATATGGGACCGAAGATAAGTGCCAAGACTCATTATTCAGACTTAGATGGCCGCATGGTTTTAGTTGTCCGAATTGCGGCGGTTCGAAATTTTGCGAGCTCAAATCAAGAGATCTGTACCAATGCCACAAGTGTCACCATCAGGCGTCGGTAAAGGCCGGAACTAT
>NZ_AUEY01000108.1 GCF_000426225.1 Desulforegula conservatrix Mb1Pa | reverse complement strand
AAGGGTCAGCGTGAGTTCGCCACCACCTATCACTGGATGCTTTCAGCTCGCTCGGCAGCTTGTCCAGATCCCTGTATTTCCTCGCTGTCTTTTCATCCATGCCAGCTTGCAATGCCGAGATTACAAGGCTTTTTCCCGCGCTTAAATTTTTCTTCAATTTCTTCACCTGATTGTCAGTGATCATCCAATGATCCTCCATATCACAACATTGGATAACCGGGTTTGCATTAAGCGGGAATTCTAATTGTCGTCAGGGGGGATTTATAACTGTCGTTGATCAAGTCAGGCTTGAGGAAGAAATGTCCCAGGTTCATCTGAGATTATCCGGATGCGTTATTGAGCATCTTCCTTAGCAGGAACTTGTGGGCAGATATGACAGGCCAGACACCTTCTTTTTTATTGACCCACCTTATTATAAAGCCCCATACTACAAGCATAATATGGTGTTGGATGATTATAAAGAAATGGCAGGGATACTCGGAAGCATAAAAGGCAAGTTTCTTCTAACCATAAACGACCTGCCTGAAATGCGTGAAGTGTTCAAGGATTTTAGCCTGAAGGAGGTCTCCCTGAAATACTCAGTGAGCTGTAGAAAACCAACAGAAGGCAAGGAACTGATCTTCACAAATTATTGATAAACCAGGCCCTGGTCAGGGAATAAACTTTTTTCTGGTCAGGGCTTTATAATCGGCATATTTTTGACAGGCTTGTTTTTGCGGAAATTCATTAGCGAGTGGTGCCAAAGCAGACGCAAAATGGTGCCAAAGCGCCCGCCGCTTTACACTTCAATGAAAAAAACACCTGGATACTTTGTAAGGTTTCGTTTCATCTTCGACATGATTCTATCTCCGTTCCACTTTTTTTGTTCCCACCACCATTCCCACCACGCATTATAGTTTTTCAACTATTTTATACGACACAACCATTACTGCTACGATGTGGAAAAGTAAAGCCCAGAAACAAAAAACCCCTGAAAACCGAGGCTTTCAGGGGTAAAGTATTTATTTTATTGTGGCACGCCCGGAGGGATTCGAACCCCCGACATTCGGATTCGAAGTCCGCTACTCTATCCAGCTGAGTTACGGGCGCAGAGAGAATAAATGGGGTGAGTAAAGGGATTCGAACCCTTGACATCCAGGACCACAACCTAGCGCTCTGCCAACTGAGCTATACCCACCACAAAAACATGCCTTCTCTAACAGATTCAGTGATATTTTAGCAAGCATTTTTTAGGTTTTTTTTGGTTATTATCCATTATGCAAGCTTAATAAGTCATTTTAAGCATGACTTTTCTGCCCCAATATAGGGTCGTTAGTATCTTAATTTTCTGGGCTGCACCAAGAAAAGAGTATAAATCCATAAAAGAAGTCAAATCACAGCTATTGAGATCCAGCAACACTTGATCAAACAGAGCTTCCTGTTGGCAAAGTTTACTTGACCGGCAACTAAAATATATATATTGATCTTCTAAAACATAGCTTCTTTGCCTTAGAAAGCATTTTAAGCCTAAAACAAATTATAATTATTAATATAATCCCTACATTAACCTATCAGGAGCTTACCCCTTGAAGGAAATCATTCTGGGAACAGCAGGGCATATTGATCACGGCAAAACGTCACTCGTAAGAGCCCTTACTGGAATAGACACAGACAGACTTAAAGAAGAAAAAGAGCGAGGCATTACAATAGAGCTTGGCTTTGCGTTCATGGATCTTCCGAGCGGAACCCATGTGGGAATTGTAGACGTTCCTGGACACGAAAGATTTGTAAAAAACATGGTTGCCGGGGTCACAGGTATAGACATGGTTGCCATGATAATAGCATCTGATGAAAGCATAATGCCCCAGACCAGGGAGCATCTTGAAATTTGCAGCCTTCTTGGTTTACAGCATGGATTGATTGTTCTTACCAAAAGGGATCTGGTCGAGCAGGAATGGCTTGATATGGTAATTGAGGACATTAAGGAATTCACCTCAGGAACCTTTCTTGAAAACTCTCCGATCATTCCGGTATCTTCTGCAACAGGCGAAGGTATGGATCAACTTATAAAAACAGTTGATAAAATTGCTGAAAATATCCCGGAAAAAAGCTCATCAGGGCTTTTCAGAATACCAGTGGACAGGGTGTTCACAATGAAGGGATTTGGAACAGTCATCACAGGAACTCTTGCTTCAGGAAAAATCTCCGTAGGTGACACTGTGATGATCTATCCCAAAAAGACCAACACCAAAATAAGAGGAATTCAGGTTCACAATTCTCCTGTGGAATCTGCAAGAGCGGGAATGCGAACAGCCATAAATTTCCAGGGACTTGACCTTGATGAAGTAAGCAGGGGAGATGTAATTGCACTCCCTGACACTCTAAAGCCGAGTTATCTTGTTGATGCCTCATTCACATATCTTAAAAGCAACGCAAGGGCCTTAAAAAACCGATCTAAAATAAGATTTCATGCTGGAACGGCAGAACTCCACGGAAATCTGATCCTTCTTGACCAGGAACAGGTTGAACCAGGAGAGACAGCCCTTGTACAGATCCGTCTCGACACTCCGGTCACATGTGTCAAGGATGACAGATTTGTCCTTAGAAGCGAAACACCGGTGAGAACTGTTGGTGGCGGGGTCATCCTCAATCCTATACCCAAAAAACACAAAAGACTCAAAGAGCACATATCAGAGGGACTTTCATCCATAACCGCCGGCGATATTGAAGCAGGAATAGATTTTCAGATTGAACAGACAGGTTACAACGGGATTTCGTTCGATGACATGAAACTTATGACAAATCTTTCAGAAAAGAAACTTGACGGAGTTATGTCCAAGCTTCTTTCAGACAGAAAGGCTGTTCAGGTTGATAAAGAAAACAGAATTTACATCCATGAAAAAACACTTTCTTCTTTCAATGAAAAGCTGCTTACTCTATTAACCAACTATCACAGACAAAACCCATTAAAAAATGGTATGCCCAAAGAAGAACTTAAATCCAAATTTCCTGATTTTGCAGGCGGAAAATTTTTCAATCACGCTATTCAGAGACTGATCAAGGACGGCAGGGTAATTCAGAGTGAAAATGTTGTACATCTTTCAACGCATAAGGTTGCTCTCCATGAAGATCAGCAGAAAGTAAAAGAAAGAATTCTGGAGATTTATACACAAAGCGGCCTGACGCCCCCATCTTTCAAGCAGATGTATGATGAACTGAATATTGACTCACAGGCTGCAAAAGATGTATTGTTGCTTCTCGTCAAAGAAGGAAAAATTATCAAAGCCAAGGATGACCTGTTTTTTGAAGCTGGTGCGATGAAAAATCTTGAGCAACAGCTTTACGATTTTCTAATTGCAAATGATGAAATTTCTGCGCCATTATTCAAGGATATGACAGGTCTTTCCAGAAAATATCTGATACCTTTGCTTGAATATTTTGACAGTATAAATTTCACCATAAGAATCGGTGACACAAGAAAACTTAGAAAAAGAACGTGATAATCAGATAAACCCCAAACCAGGAGCCAAACCAGGAGTCTGATGATGGATAACAAAAACGAAGAAAAAAAAGGTTATAAGCTTTACGCTAGCTTCCAGATGTTCAAGTACGTTATGGCGGCACTGATTGTAATGGTTTTTATCGGAGGAATTCTTTCATTCATAGAAAAGAAAAACCCCGAAATAGCCCAGCACCAAACTAAAGCCGAAGCCCCGGCAAATGATCCAGGCGAAGCTGTATCAGATGCAAAGCCTAGTGGTGAGGAAGGTCAAACTGAAAAAATAGCGGAGGCAGAAATCGAGCATGCTGTAACACCTGATAAATTTGAACTTAAGGAGCCAAAAGCTGCTGAAAGCCATGCTCCAAAAGCCCAGACCCAGGCAGAGGGACACTCACAGGAAGCACAGCCAGCCCGTGGTCTCTCAAAAAGCGGAAAACCAGCTGGCTGGGCTTTTGCTGAAGCAATAACCACGCCTCTAGAGAATGAGCTTAATAGATTCTATGGATGGAGACCAAATGATATTATAAAACCCACTGACAATGTTGAAAATATCCAGCTTGGAGTTCTGGAAGTAACAAGAAGGACCGTTGAAATACTTACAGAGCGCATAGCAAAAACCGGAAGCATACAAGCCTATCACCAGAGCCTTTTCAGAGCGAGAAGCAATTTCAATTACAGCCCTTATAAATTCTGGCTTCCTTCGGCTGAATCTGAATATGAAAACGGTATTAAAGAAATAAATGCATACAAGAAAAAACTTGGAACAGGCGAAGCAACGTTTTATACCAGAAGCGACAATCTTATTTATCTGCTTGATACTTACAGAAATATTATAGGTAGTTGTGAAGAGAATCTGGCCAAAATCAAGGAAGAAAACGGCGATGAAGTCAGCTTTTTCAAAGCGGATGATTATTTCTATTATGCCCAGGGCGTTGCGATTGCAATGTCCGAGGTGCTTAAAGCAATAGAAATTGATTTTGACGAAACGCTTAAAAGCAGAAACAGCTCCGAATCCCTCCACCATGCGATAGAATCGCTTGAGCATGCCCAGCATATTCATCCGATAATAGTCCTTAACAGCGACTATAGCAGTTTCTTTGCTAATCACAGGGCAAATATGTCCGCGCCATTCGGGCATGCTAAATTCTATCTCGGTGTAATGATCAGATCGCTTTCAACCTAAATTTGACATAATCTGCCTGGGCTCAACTGAGTTCAGGCAGATATAGATTCACCCCCCATTTTCATCCCATCTCACTATTTCGAGAGGTCACATTTATGATAAAAAACAAAAATTTCTTATTTATTTTTGCACTTCTTACATTTTTTATTGTTTATTCAGATTGTTCGGCAGAAAATGAAAAAATTAATCAAGAAATAGTCTTTGGGCAGTCATGCGACCTTGAAGGCCCATATAAAGACTTTGGAACCAGCTTCAAGGATGGAGCGACAGCATATTTATCCAAAATAAATGATGCAGGAGGCATAAAAGGCAAAAAAATCAGGATAATAACATATAATGACAACTCGGATTCAGGCCTCGTGCTTAAAAACACAGAAAGATTAATTGAAGTTGACAAGGTTTTTGCCCTTTTTGGCTACGCAGGCGTTACGTCAACCTACAGCAATATTATACCTTTCATTAAAAAAGCAAATATTCCATTCTTCGCCCCTGTTTCAGGGAGCGAGTCGCTTAGAACGCCTCTTGTCAAACAAATTTTCTGCCTGAGAGCCGGATTCAACGAAGAAGCTATTGCAATGATCGACAGACTGGTTGAAAAGGATCTTAAAAGGATTGGAATTGTTTACGAAGAGAATGAAACAGGATCGTCAGCGTTTGAATCAACTCGCAGAGTCATGGAAAAAAAGGCTGTGCCTGTTTCCTTCAGTGCTAACATATCATCAGATTTCAAAAACATTGATGAAGCAATTCAGACCGCAACATCCAACAATCCTGACGCTATACTGATTGCAGCCTCAAGCAGGGTTGGCTCGGAGTTCATTTCAAGGATCAAAGCGAAAAAGACAGAATCATTGCTTATTGCCTTCTCATTTGCAGATGGTGATACCATGGGGAAACAACTTCTGAATAAGGGTCTTGGAGTTATAATTAATCAGGTAGTGCCTTTCCCAAATTATCTTAAGATACCTGTAATAGCTGAATATACGAAATTATCTGAGAAATACACTCCAAAAGCAGAACCATCATTTGCTGGAGTTGAAGGATTCATAGCAGCAAAAGCTTTATGCAGAATACTGGAAGAAGCAGAAGGGGCGTCATTGACCCGTGAAGCCTTTTATAAAGCTGCTGAGGCACAGGAAGATACGGATATAGGAGGGTTCACATTCACCTTTTCTCCAAAAGAGAGGGCTGGCTCAAAATTTGTATATCTGACCCAGATAGGCCCTGGAGGGTTCGTTACTCCTATTAAAAACCTTTCTGATATATATAAATAGGACTAAAAAGGAGAGAGTTGCAATCTCTCCTTTTATAAATAATCGATCATTTCAAATATCGGCCTGTCAAATTTGGTGGAGTTGCAAAAAGTCAAAAAACGAAGGTGGAGTCATGCAGGGCTTGATCAGGCATCTTAGTATTTTCAGATACTTCTGGATTCAGAATCCCTGTTTCACAGGGACAGGCCCCGCCGGAATGACGGAAATCGGACATTTTACTATTTTGTCAAATCATCATCACAAAATAAATTTCTCAAATTCAATGTGGCTCAACCGCCAATTCAAACCTGCCCCTCTACCAAATCAGTAAAGGGAATAACAACAAACCGGCATGCGTTCAGTATAGTATGTTGATTCACACAGACTTCTTGATATCAAGTACAAGTCCGACAGGACAGTGGTCTGATCCATATATATCATTGTTTATAAAGGCATCAGCAACCCAGTCGTGATTGAAGATGTCATCTGTTACAAAAAAATAATCTATACGCCAGCCGACATTGTTCTTTCTCGCGTTTGCCCTGTATGTCCACCATGAATATTTCACAGTTTCAGGATATAGCGTTCTAAATGTATCCACATATCCATCTCCCACGATTCTATCGAGCCAGTCCCGCTCAACCCTAAGGAAACCGGAGTTTTTTTCATTGGCTTTTGGATGCTTAAGATCAATTTCATTGTGAGCTGTGTTATAATCTCCGGCAATTACTATGCTCTTGCCAGAGCGCTTTAGTTCGTTTACACGGCAGAAAAGAGACTCGTAGAAATCAAGCTTATATTGAAGTCGCTCATCACTCATCTGACCATTGGGGAAGTATACATTAAAGAAAACAAAATCACCAAAATCCATTTCAATAACCCTGCCCTCTTCATCCAAATAGCCTATACCAAAATCCGTTGTGACTGACAAAGGTTCTATCCTGGAATATACTGCAACACCACTATACCCCTTTTTTATTCTGGAGCATGACCACCATGACGAATAACCGTATATATTTCTTATTTCTTCGGTGATCTGATCTGGCTGTATCTTAGTCTCCTGAATTGCGAGAATATCAGCATCAAGCTTCAGAATCGAACTAACAAAATCCTTTTTAATAGATGCACGTATCCCGTTGACATTCCATGATATGAGTCTAAGCTTTTTTTTCATTTTACAAACGCCTGTTTAGAGTTTAATATACATTCAATTATTAAATTAGCTATTCATTTCAAATAATTACAATTTTTACCAGCTTCGCTGATAGCATATGCGACACTATTTCCCCCAACCAAACGAATAAATATAATAATGAATAATACTACGGAAAAAATATTAGCCAAACTGTCCCAAAATGGAATAGTAATTTTGGCAAAATCTCAAGATCCTGGCAGAGGTAGCGATATTGCAAACACCTATCTATTTGAGATAAATGATAAACAGTATATTATTGACACAGCCTGCGGCAAAAAAAGATCTGATGAAATCAAAAAACATCTATCAAATAAATATAATTTTGACATTCTGTGCACCCATTACCACAACGACCACATAGCAAACAATGGAAAAATTTCTAAGAAAAACAGTAAAATAATATACCATTTTAATGCATATGAAAAAATCAAATATCTAAGGACAAATGGTACCGGCCAGATTATTGAGATGGCCAAATCAATGCGCCTTAGACCTCTTCTCAAAAGATTCAAAATGTTCAGCAGAACACAGCTCGGTATCATAATGTTTCTAAATAAAATATCACCTCTTCTGCCCATGATACTTCTTTTTTTTACAAGCTATTTCTATTCGCTATTTACTATAGGCAGAATACATTCCGGAAAATCAAATATTTGTATTCTTTGGGAAAAATACAAGAAAGCCATAGATCTTAAGAAAATATCAGTTCAAGGATGGGTGATTAATGAGGGGCTTTATGCTTTCGAAACTCCCGGGCACACAGATGACCATATCATGTATTACCTTGAACCAGCCAAAGCGATTTTTGTAGGAGACTGCCTTAATTTTCTGAACCCCAATGATATTCAGTTTGGTGATATTGAAGAGACATTCAGGAGTTTTGTTTTTTTAGAAGAATTCGTACATAAAGAAGATATAGAAATATTAGCTACAGGCCACTATATGCCGATCATCGGAAATGAAGAAATATTAAAATACATAGACGACTCAAAAAGAAAACATATTGAAATTCTTGACCTTATAAAAGAACTTATAGAAAATAAAAATGCTCCGATAGACTTGGAAGAAATATTTGAGGATATGACAAAAAATGAATCATCTGAACTTGTAAAGAAGGTCGTGAAGCTTACATTTCCAAGATCTACGCTTATATTCCTGGATGTTTTCATTCTTAAGACCCTTAAAAGTCTAAACTATAATCTTAGATCAGACGGTCTTTGGGAAAAACCAGAAGCTACTTGATGTTAGCTTATGAGAAAACCGTCTAATAAACAGCTGATTTCATAATTAACCCCCGGCTCTGCCGGTGGACTCACAGAGTTTGACAGATCATGGAATAAGAAGAAGTCTCCAATAACTGAACCGCCTAAAGTTCAAGTTAAAGGAGACTTCAATGAGTGACAGACAAAGCCTAAGCCATAGTGCCTGGGAATGCAAGTATCATATAGTATGGATTCCAAAGTATAGAAAAAAGACTATTTATGTAGAATTGAGGAAATATTTGGGAGATGTATTTCGAGATTTGGCCAGACAAAAAGAAAGTGCAATATTGGAAGGCCACTTGATGTCAGATCATGTTCATATGCTTATTTCGATTCCCCCAAAGTATTCTGTGGCTCAAGTAGTAGGCTTTATAAAGGGGAAGAGTGCAATAAGCATTGCAAGGAATTATGGTGGCCGGAAAAAGAATTTTACTGGTCAGAATTTTTGGGCAAGAGGCTATTATGTATCGACAGTTGGCAAAGATGCGCTGGCGGTTCGAGAGTATATTAGAAAACAAGAATATGAGGACCGCAGAATTGAACAGTTAAGACTGTTTGATTAATCACCTTTAGGTGATCCCCATTTTTTACCGCTTTGAGCGGTTCAGAATTCCATGCCACCGGCTTTGCCGGTGGTCGGTGACTATTTAATTTGTACTATTTATCTAATCTGAAAGATAGAACGCACAAATAAAAAAGGCTTTTGCTAAAATAATAATAGCAAAAGCCTTAAAATAGAAATCGGCGGCGACCTACTCTCCCACGCAGCTACCCACGCAGTACCATCGGCGCTAAAGGACTTAACTTCTGTGTTCGGGATGGGAACAGGTGTAC
>NZ_AUEY01000107.1 GCF_000426225.1 Desulforegula conservatrix Mb1Pa | reverse complement strand
CTGGTTTCCAGCACGAACCCCATGTTACTGGAGGTGGTAAAGCAGCTGTAGAGCATCCATCCTTCAAATGGGTCAATATAATACTTGGTAACTTAAAAAATGCGCTCAAAGGTACTTATCATGCAATTAATCGCAAGCATGTTCCGCGGTACCTGGCAGAATTTCAGTACAGATTCAATCGCCGATATGATCTGCCGTCCATGATTCACAGACTGATTTATGTTGCTCTTAGGACTCCACCCATGCCATCAACCATGCTTTCTATGGCTGAAGCAGAGTGGTAATCAGATTCATTTATTACTCCCCATAAAATCCATCAAATGCAGGAAAATGTAATGAAGACCGACTTTTTGGGGTTTTAGGGCATGGACGGCGTCAAAGTGAATTGGGCTTTCGGGTTCTGAATTCATGCTGATTATCTGGTGGCAATGATGCTGGTGTTGAGGTGTTGTTAGAATTTTTTTTTAGGCCACCTTTTAAAATGTGAAGTGTTTAAAGTAAATTTGATATCATATTATGCTAATATTATTATATTTATTCCATTCAAGTATTTGGCATTGCAGATGGAATGATTTATAGAATAGACTTCTATTATGTTTACATGCGTCAGCCAAACCATCCTCAAAAATATTCACATAAAAATATCCACAGGAGAACAAAATGCAGAATGATAGTCAGAATCAGACTCAGTTCAGAATAGGCATAAGTTCGTGTCTGCTTGGTAACAAAGTGAGATTTGACGGCGGCCATAAGCATGACAGGTTCATAACTGACACACTTGGCAAATATGTTACCTTCGTTCCTGTCTGCCCTGAGGTTGAATGCGGACTCGGGATTCCCAGGGAAGCTTTAAGGCTTGTTGGTGATTCTGATGAGTATCGTCTTGTGTTTTCAAGATCCGGCGGAGACATTACAGACAAAATGAAGACTTGGGCAGGTGAGAAGCTGGCCCTGCTTGAAAAGGAAAATCTGTGCGGTTTTATTTTTAAAAGCAGGTCGCCAAGCAGTGGAATGGAAAGGGTGAAAATTTACAGCCAAAAGGGGGCTGTATCTCTTAAAGGAAGAGGTGTCTTTGCGGGAATGTTCATGGACAGGTTCCCGGAGATCCCGGTGGAAGAAGAAGGCCGGCTCAACGATCCAGTACTACGTGAAAATTTCATAGAAAGGATTTTCACCCTGAACAGGTGGAGAGAGCTTTCATCGAATAAAAAGAATCTCGGCAGCCTTGTGGAATTTCATACATGCAACAAACTCCTGATACTTTCACACAGCACCGAGATATACCGGGAAATGGGCAAGCTTGTCGCGGATGGCAAAAAATATGAAATTTCAGATCTTTATAATAAATATGCCACGCTTTTAATTTCAGCGCTTTCGCTTAAAGCAACCACAAAGAAGAACCTGAATGTGCTTTATCATATGATGGGCTATTTCAAAAAAGAGCTTTCCAAAGATGAAAAAGAAGAGATTATTGAAGTGTTTACAGACTATGCCGAACAAAAAACGCCCCTGATAGTTCCTCTGACTCTTTTGAAGCATTTTGTCAGAAAATATGATCCAGAATACTTAAAAAAGCAGACCTATCTGTCTCCTCATCCATTGGAAATGCAGCTTAGAAATCATGTCTGATTATTGATGGTTTCGCAAAAAGTCAGAAATGGGCTTCAGTGACATGCCGGACTTGATCCTGCATCCTTTTCAGATATTTCTGGATTCAGGCCTTCACCGGAAAGACGTAAATTGAACTTTTTGCGACCTTGTCAGTCTTGCCAGCTCCTATCATCTTGTTTCCTTTGCTCCATTGCTTAAGCCCGCGCTTCTGCGATTTCTGATCCATTTGTCAATAGATATCACCGGCAGAACTATTGCTCCTACCCCCATGGCGAACATCCATGCCCGGCCATCAAGCGGCGCTGATCCAAAAAGTGTCTGCAGAGGCGGTAGATATATGAAGCAGGCCTGGAGCATTATCAGGACTCCTATGCCGATAAATATAGGCGGGTTGCTGAAAAATCCCTGGCTAAAGAACGAGGAATGCAGAGACCTGCAGTTAAACAGGTAAAATATCTGGGTGAAGGTGATGCTTGTAACGCAGAGGGTCTGAGCCTCGGAGAGGGCCAGGGCATGTCTGGCGCTCGTCACTGGCTCCATGCCGATGATGCGGTAGTATTCCCAGAGGAACAGTCCGCAAGCGCCTGCCGCCATGAGAAGTCCGACAATAATCAAGCGCGCGACGATGAAACCAGAAAATACAGGTTCGTCAGGAGAGCGCGGTTGCCGCCTCATGGCGTTGGGTTCGAGCACCTCAAAGGACAGTGGGATTGACAGGGTAATGCTCGCCACCAGATTTATCCACAGGGTCTGGCTGGGGGACATGGCCATAAGTAGCTCATTGACACCATCAACCTGAATTGTCGGGAAGAAGAACATCGCAACCGACAAGGTGCAGGCCAGTCCGAGGTTGGTGGGCAGCATAAATGCCAGGGATTTAATGAGGTTATCATATACCCGGCGGCCCTCTTCAACCGCTGCCGTGATGGATGCGAAGTTGTCGTCCATAAGTACAACTTTGGCCGCTTCTTTTGATACGGCTGTGCCGGTTATGCCCATGGCAATGCCGATGTCGGCGCGCTTGATGGCTGGTGCGTCATTGACGCCGTCTCCGGTCATGGCGACGATATGGCGCTGGGCCTGAAGGGCCTCGACGAGCTGGATTTTATGCTCAGGAGCCACCCTCGCAAAGACATTGGTACTCAAGGCCGCATCCTGGAGCTGTTTTTCGGAAAGACCGACCAGATCACGGCCCGACATGGCGCTTTGTTCCTGGCTTAAGAGGCCGAGCTGGCGACCGATTGCCTCGGCTGTAACAGGATGATCACCTGTTATCATTTTAACAGTAATCCCGGCGCTATGGCAGACCTTTATGGCATCCATCGCTTCGGTTCTGGGTGGGTCGATCATGCAGAGTAAACCTGCAAAATGTAAATCGCCACGGACGGACTCGGGGTGAATCTGATCCTCAGATACGTTTTTCTTATTTGCAAAAGCTATGACCCTCATGCCCTGGCGGGCATAGGTGGCCATAGCGTCATTGATTCGGTGCAATTCTTCTTCGCTCAGGGCGCAGCGCTCAAGGACAGTTTCCGGGGCCCCCTTCAGGAGAATATGATTTTCCCCTGCAATTCTGTTCAGTGTGGCCATGAATTTGGTGTCTGACTCGAACGGAATCACGTCCAGCCTGGCATTGTTTATGCGGAGATCCTGACTCGAAAGGCCCGCTTTTTCAACGGCAGAAACCAGAGCCGCCTCGGTTGGGTCGCCTGTGATGGTCCAGATGTTTTGCTCAAGGCGAACTGCGGCATCATTGCAGAGAAAGGCTATGAAGAGCAAATCATGCAGTGCGGTCGGGAGCTCGGTCAGTCGGGCGCCATCTCGTTCTATTTCACCGTATGGGGCATAGCCGATGCCGGAAAACCGGTATTCCTGACCGGCCACCCATGCCACCTGCACTGTCATCTCATTGCGGGTCAGTGTGCCTGTCTTGTCAGAACAGATAACAGTGGTTGATCCAAGGGTTTCCACAGCCGGGAGATGCCGGACGACCGCGTGCCTTTCGGCCATGCGGCGAACCCCAACGGCGAGACATATGGTAATTACGGCAGGCAGACCTTCGGGGATTGCCGCCACAGCCAGAGAAACGGCAACCATAAGAGATTCGCCGATCGGGGCATCCTTGACCCATATTCCGAAACTGATGAGTATGGCTACTATGGCCACTACTGCGGCTGTAATGCCATTGCTGACTTTGTTAAGCTGGCGAGTCAGAGGAGTCTCCATCTGACCTGTCTGGTTGAGCAAAGCATTGATGCGGCCAAGCTCTGTGCCGCCGCCTGTCGCTACCACTATTCCTGTAGCAGTGCCTTGCAGAACAAGCGTTCCGCTAAAAGCCATGCTGATCCTGTCACCGAGGGGGGCATCCAGTGCAACGGCTTCGTTTCTCTTTGCTACAGGCAGCGACTCACCAGTGAGGGCTGCTTCTTCCACCAGAAGATTTTTTACTTTGATCAGGCGAAGATCTGCCGGAACCTTATCGCCGCTCTGCAAGGTAACGACATCACCAGGCACCAGACTTTCAGCCGAGACTGCAATTGACTGCCCGTCACGTATTGCTGTTGCAAATTCCGGTATCATGGCTGCAAGCGCTTCAATGGCTTGTCCTGCGCGGTATTCCTGCATAAAACCGATAATGGCGTTAACAATCACCGCACCGAAAACCACGACTGAATCGGTATATTTTTGGAGGCCAATAGCCAATGCGCCAGAAGCAATCAAGAGCCAGCCAATGGGGTTATTTATCTGACGCCAGAAAATCAGCCAGGGGCTATCACTTCCTTTTCGAAGGAGCGTGTTGGCGCCATAGCGTTGCAGCCTTTCTGCTGCTTCATTGCCAGTCAGGCCGCTGAGGCTTGTCTGCAACTCGGACATGACATCCTGATCTGATAAGGCATGCCACAGAATTCCATCTGGTTTTGCAGTGTTTTCTTGCATCTTTAAATATCTCCCTCAGAAATCTACGTTGATTGCTGGTACAGCTTAGAATCTGAAATCATGACTGCTGCTTCAGCTTTTTAGAGGCACCAGAGGCTGCCGGTCAATTATCCCTATGTATGAAAAATTTTCCAAAAGTTTGTAAGTTCAACAGCCATCACAACGACCCAGATAAGGATGGATATGCCTGTGGCTGCTGCCGATATGTCCTTGATTACTTTTATTTTCTCGTTTTCATTTGTCTCGATGAAATCACACAGAGCCTCTATGGCGCTGTTGAACATTTCAGTGATGAGCACCAGTCCTGTGGCTGCCATGGTAAGAAGAAAATCAATCCATTGGCGTAGAAAAAAAACAGACCAGGAGCATTAAAAGAGAAAGATAGACCTTGTAGGCGACGCTGAAATCATAACGTATCGCATAGCGCAGGCCGGAAAGGCAGACCTTGATCTTCCGAATAGGGTGATAGCCATCCTCGCTTTGCCCGATAAATTTATTTCTCACGTTTGTTGCTCCTTTTTTGAACAATATTAAAGTGTTGATGGAGTATCAAAAAGTCAAAAAAAGGATTAGGCGTCATGCCGGACTTGGTCCGGCATCCAGTTATTTAAGATACTTCTAAATTCCGGCCTGACGGAAATCGGATTTTTTGAGACTTTGTAAGTGTTATCATTAATATTATGTTTATCCCCGAAGCCATGACATGAGGGGGATTATGACTCTCTCACCGCTGATACAATGAGAGTCGCCAAAAACATCCCTGCCAATACATCGGAGAGGTAGTGAACCTGAAGGTAAATACGTGAATATCCAACAAAGCCAATGATCAGCAGGCTAAAGATAGCAAAAAGAGTTGCCCAGACCGGCGGCAGAGCCTGAAACGCGATCAGCGCGACCGACAGGAAAAAGGCGGTTGCTTGGGCTGTATGAGCGCTCGGAAACGACCAGTCAGATGGCATCGCCACTAAGAGTTCGACTGTGGACGGTCGCGGCCTGCGAAATATCAATTTTACCGCATGGACTGAAATAATGGTGATCAACAAACTGCAACTTATCAAAACTACTTGCCCATATTTACCGGCCCAGATCAGCAGGATACAGAGCAGGGCGGATAGCGGCAAAAGAATATACAGTGAGCCTAACCAAGTTATGGTAACAAAAAATATGTCCATTCAATATACCATCAAGATTGGTTTTAATAATAGTGCCCCCAGGGGCAAGGCTGTATTTTTCTGGTTTTTTTGGTGATTCAGGTATTGAGAACATATTCAAGTATCTATAACCTTGCCAAAGAGAAATTACAAGATTAGTCCAAAAAGGATCAGTTTAAACAATTAACAAAAGATAAATAAGGAGTGCCAGATTATTGATTTGGCTCTAAAAATTAATATCGGCCAAAATTCCGTACGAATTGACTCTGGCTGCTAAAAGCAGGCAAAGCACAACTTAATCGGCTTAAATCAGCAAAGATCATTTGACTTCTGTATTTCTTTTCAACATATTTGCGTGATTAATTATAGTGCAATTGATGTTTTACGGCTCCCCATAATCGCCTTTGTTGAGGTCATGGCAAAATGAAACAGTCCCCGGAAGGAGTCAATATTGTTGAATTAAGGCTTTTGCGTAGGTCGGATTAGGACGCCCTTTGTCCGTAATCCGACATAAAACCAAGCCTGTTGTCGGATTATGGGATTTATAGATAAAGCATTTATCCCTAATCCGACCTACGATTTTGTTATTTCAACAACATTGCCGGAAGGAGTTAAATACATGGCAGAAATAAATGACCGCTGGTTATCCGTGGATGAAATATGCAAGTACCTCGGAGTCAGTAAAGATACCGTTTACAAATGGATTGACAAGCAGGGTATGCCTGCTCATCGCATGGGACGCCTGTGGAAGTTCAAAAAAGATCAGGTGGACGCATGGGTTGAGTCTGGCGGTGCGATAAATGGATAAATCAAAATTAAGCGAACGTGATATCTGCACCAAGCTTATTGCACCGGCAATTGAAAAAGCTGGTTGGCATCAGAGGCAGATTAGTGAAGAGGTCTCTCTGACAGATGGACGAGTGATGGTGCGCGGGCAACTTGCAGCCAGAATCTCTAATCCTGAGATAAAAGGTGGGCCAAAACGAGCGGATTATGTTCTCTACGGGAAACCGAATGTAGCGATTGCAGTTGTGGAAGCAAAGGTTAATAAATATGCGGTGGGGCATGGGATGCAGCAGGCGCTGGTCTATGCTGAGATGCTCGATGCTCCTTTTGCCTTTAGCTCCAATGGTGACGGTTTTCTAATGCACGATCGGACTGGATTGACCGATACTGTTGAAAAAGAACTATCCCTTGATGAATTTCCATCGCCTGAAACTCTCTGGTCTCTCTTTGAAGTGTGGAAAGGGATTGCTTCGGAACCGGATAAGACTCTTGTTGAGCAGAATTATTATTCGGACGGTTTCGGTAAAGAGCCTCGCTACTACCAAAGGGTTGCCATCAATAGAACTGTTGAGGCCGTAGTAAAAGGGCAGAAACGCCTGTTGCTGGTGATGGCTACGGGAACCGGTAAAACGTATACCGCTTTTCAGATTATCTGGCGGCTGTGGAAAGCAAAACGAAAAAAAAGAATCCTCTTTCTTGCAGATAGAAATATTCTGGTTGATCAGACAATGCAGCAGGACTTTGCCCCATTTGGTGAGGTGATGCACAAGATCACTAACCGCACGGTAAAGAAGAACTATGAAATCTATCTCTCCCTTTATCAGGCTGTTACCGGAAACGATGAAGAAAAACAGATTTTTAAAGATTTCCCTAAAGACTTTTTTGATCTGATCGTTATTGATGAGTGCCACCGTGGAAGTGCAAAAGAGGATTCTGCCTGGCGGGAAATTTTAGCCCATTTTGATAGTGCTACCCACCTTGGAATGACAGCTACCCCTAAAGAGACAAATGAAATCAGCAATATCACCTATTTCGGTGAACCCATTTATACATATTCACTCAAGCAGGGCATTGAAGACGGCTTCCTCGCTCCTTATAAAGTGGTTCGTATAGTGACTGATATGGATGCAGCCGGGTATACCCCTGAAATAGGCAAAATCGACAAATATGGTCACGAAGTGGAACAGCGCCAGTACAACACAAAGGATTTTGACCGTAATCTTGTGCTCACCAAACGAACAGAGCTGGTTGCAAAAAAGGTCTGGGAGTATCTGCAAAATACCGACCCTATGGCAAAGACCATTGTCTTTTGTGATGACCAGCCCCATGCAGAGCGTATGCGGAAGGAATTGGTAAAATTGATTCCAGAAGCTGCTTCCAATCGCCGTTATGTGGTACGCATTACCGGTGATGATAAAGAGGGAAAGGCCCAGCTTTCTTATTTTCTTGATAATGATGAACCCTATCCGGTCATCGCAACAACTTCTAAACTGATGACTACCGGCGTGGACGCAAAAACCTGTAAGCTGGTTGTTCTGGATCAGAATATCAATTCAATGACTGAGTTTAAACAGATCATTGGCCGGGGCACCCGTCTGCGGGAAGATTATCAGAAGCTCTTTTTCACCATTATGGATTTCAAGGGGGCAACCCGGCTTTTTAGCGACCCTGATTTTGATGGCGAACCTGTGGTGATCTATGAACCTGGTATGAATGACCCTGTTGTTCCGCCTGAAAATGACATTCCTTTAAATACTGAAAATTCATATCCCCATGCAGATAATGATTGGGATGATACTGAAGTGCAGGACAAACCATCAAAATACCATATTGATGATGTTGCCGTTCGAAGCGCAGTGGAAAGGTCTCAATACCTCGATGTCGATGGCAGGCTGATTACCGAAGATTATCGGGTATTTCTCAAAGAGGATATCAAAAGAACCCTGAAAGAGCAGTACCATACTCTGCACGATTTTCTACGCCGCTGGAATCAGAGCGACCGGAAAAAGAAAGTGATTGACGAGCTTGAAAGCTCTGGAATTCCCATTGATATACTGAAGCAGGCTGTGCCCGGGAGTGATGACTTTGATGTTTTTGATCTGGTGGCGCATATTGCCTTTGACCAAAAACCGCTCACCCGCAGAGAGCGGGCAGATAATGTAAAAAAACGAAATTATTTCGGGAAGTACGGTGATCAGATACGTGAAGTTCTGGAAACCCTTCTTGAAAAATATGCTCATAACGGTATTGCTGATATTGAAGATCCCAAGGTGCTTGAACTTCCGCCCTTTGACAAACTTGGAAGTAAAACCCATATAAGGCAGGGTATTTTTGGTGGCACAGATCAGTTTACCAAAGCAATCACAGAGTTGGAACAGGCTCTGTATGATAACGACAAATCCATGAGTGCGTAAGCATTCCGAACATAGGAAACAACGGAAAAAATATGAGTATAGTCAGCAGTATCAAAGCGATCCAGGATATTATGCGTAAGGACGACGGTATAAGTGGTCGGTTTTGATTGGACAGATTTTCTGAAAATATAAGTGAAAATCCTATCAACAAATCCTTATATAATTTTCTGATTACCACTCTGCTTCAGCCATAGAAAGCATGGTTGATGGCATGGGTGGAGTCCTAAGAGCAACATAAATCAGTCTGTGAATCATGGACGGCAGATCATATCGGCGATTGAATCTGTACTGAAATTCTGCCAGGTACCGCGGAACATGCTTGCGATTAATTGCATGATAAGTACCTTTGAGCGCATTTTTTAAGTTACCAAGTATTATATTGACCCATTTGAAGGATG
>NZ_AUEY01000106.1 GCF_000426225.1 Desulforegula conservatrix Mb1Pa | reverse complement strand
TAAAGCAGCTGTAGAGCATCCATCCTTCAAATGGGTCAATATAATACTTGGTAACTTAAAAAATGCGCTCAAAGGTACTTATCATGCAATTAATCGCAAGCATGTTCCGCGCTATCTTGCAGAATTTCAGTACAGATTCAATCGCCGCTATGATCTGCCGTCCATGATTCACAGACTTATTTATGTTGCTCTTAGGACTCCGCCCATGCCATCAACCATGCTTTCTATGGCTGAAGCAGAGTGGTAATCAGAAAAGTTTTTGCCAAGCTTTTTTCAAAAAGCGACCTTTGACCTTTCATTTACCAGAAGAGTTCAAATTATGACGATGGGAAGATAAAAAAGAGTTAGGTACTATCCTGTTTTTTCTATTTTAAGAAATTTTCTGAATGATTCCGGGTAAAGAGAAGATCTTCTTTTAAATTCAGGCATGAGAATTTTCTCGATTACTTTTTTTATATCATATCCGCTCCATCCTAGGAAATCAAGGCATTCATCCTCATATGCGTACTTGATTTCCATTGTCTGGCTGCTTAGTATCTGATCATAAACCAGATGGGATACATACAGATTTATTACCGCTGGCCTTATGCCCTGGGGAAGTTCGTCAGGATGCATGAAACCGGGGTGCATGTGAAACTTAACAACTTCACAAATATTTTCGGGCAGATTCCATGATTTAAGGAGTATGTTCCCAATTTCTGCGGCTTCAAGAAAATCTATCAGATCTGTTATTTTCGGATTTTGCTCTTTTAAAAGGAATTTAACGTTTTTGCCGAGATCGTGGAGCAGGGCTATGGTGCTTGCAACCGCTGGCTGGGATGTCAGCGCAAGCCTGGCAATCTCGCTGGATATATGTGAAATTATTACTGAATGGAAATAAAGTTTTTGAAATTCAGGATTTGTTGCAAGCGTAGACCTAAGACCTTCTGCAACAATGACCTGATAGATCTGGTCAACTCCAAGGTAAAATATCGCATAGTTGATGTCCGATATTTTCTTTTCAAGGCAGTAATAAGAAGAATTGATTCTTTTCAGTACAATGCCTGTAAGGGAAGGATCATTCTTAATAAGATCTGCAATGCTTCGTGGCGTCGTCTTTTCCGAAGAAATCTGTGCCATGAGATTTTCTATGGAAGAAGGAAGTCTTTGTATTTTATCGAGAATCTTTCTGACAGGTTCGAATTTTGACAGGTCTTTGTTCTTTTGCAGCCCTTTCTGCCTTAAAGAATCAACAAGAACCGCTCTTTTTTCATCACATTTTTTGAGTTCGAAAAGATATTTTGATATACGTTCATTATCAGAGTCGTAAATTTTTTTATAGAGAAAGAGCTGGGCTTGCTCAGGCATCATGTCGAGAAGCCTTTTATTCAAAACCATTACCATTGCGCTGGAATCTCTTGCAGGTGAAACAGTTATTTTAGGGAGAGTCTGTCTTGCACATTCTCCTGACTTTATTGTGAGTACAGGCTTGTTTAAATTATTGCCTTCACAGATTACAACCTCGCCATCTATAACAATACAGATAGTATCCGTGGTATCACTTTCGAAAAATTCACCGTGGTTCAATCTGTTTATGGCTGAAAGACTGATTATCTCTCTGAGTATTTCCTGGGGTAGGCCATTGAAAAAATTTCTAAGGACTTTTTTGTCATCGCTCATATTGTGTTTCCCCTGACCAATTCTGTTTAAGTATCTATATTCCCAAGAAATAGAAGATTTTGAGTTTGCTTAATGTGGGGCAGGTGTATTGCTTTTAGCTTATTGTTATCAGCGTATAAAATAAAACTGTTGGAACTAAAAAAATAGCTGTTTTTTTAGTTTCTTGTTTTGTATGAATACTTATCCGAATATAACAGTTTGTATTTCATTTTTGGAATAAAAATCTTCTCACTCCTGTTTTTGGTCAGGCCATGGGTGTTTTTTAGTACAGGATATTATGGAAACCTCAAATATAGAATCGTTTGACTGTTTTAATGCAGTATCCGACTATTTTTTTGCAATAAAAGAAAACGGAGAGATAATCCATTTAAACAGTTCGGCAGAAAACTTGCTTGGCATCGGTGAGTCAGGCAAGCGCGCAATAAACATCAAGGATATTTTTTGTTTTTCAAAAAATACTCCAGATGTTCTTCAATTGCTGAGAAATGGTTCTTACATGATAAGATCCCCTTTGGCCTCAGAAAGCGGACCAGTTGTGGCAGAGACTGTTTTTACCCCTGCTATGTATATGGGGGAGAGAATATATACCGCCGTTTCAAGAAGAATCGATTCTTGCGGATCAGAGCGTATTTTTGAAAATGAGTCAGTTTTCCTTTCAGATGTTTTTCAGGTGTCTGACGTACTTTTTTTGATAACAGATAAAAAGGGGGCTGTGATAAATGCTAACACTGCTTGCGAGAACCTTTCAGGATACAGCCTTGCAGAGTTAATTGGAAAGAGTATTTTTGACATTCTTATTCCTTCATCAGAAGTGGATATTGTGAGGGCCCGTTACAACTCCCTGTCTGAAAAATGCAAATCAAATATATCCGTAAACTCATGGGTGACAAAATTTGGTGAGGCAAAGCTCATATCCTGGGCCAATACAATTTACCAAAGAGACAGCGGACATGAATATATTGTCTCAACAGGTGTGGATATTACTGAACAGAAGAGGATTGAAGACTCCCTTAAAGAGAGTGAGGAAAGGCTTTCTCTGGCGCTTGAGGCCAGTAACCACGGTCTGTGGGACGTCAATCTGAAGAAACAGGAAGTTTACTTCAGCCCGAGTTACTACAAAATGCTTGGTTATGATCCTGATTCTTTTAAGTTTACCGTGGATACATGGAGATCCCAGGTAAATTCTTATGATCTTCCGCTTGTAGATCAATTCTTCAGTGGCAAGCTTCTCAAACTGAAGGAGCCTTTTGAAGTCGAATTTAGGGTGAGAACCAAAGAAGGGGCATGGAAATGGTTTCTTGCCTGGGGAAGAGTTGTGGAGACTGACAGAAATTCCTCTCCTGTGAGGCTGACCGGTATTTTTACTGATTATTCCCAGAGGAAAAAGGTGGAGGAGTCGTTTCGCCTGAATGAGGCGAGGCTGAGGGCCGAAAATGTCAGGTTAAGGGGCAGTATAAAAGAGAGATTCAGGTTCGGTGATATTATCGGCAAGAGTCCTTTGATGCAGAAAGTTTATGAAGTAATTATGCAGGCCGCCAGTTCAAGCGCCCCGGTTATTATATATGGTGAGTCAGGTACAGGTAAGGAGCTTGTTGCAAGGGCTGTCCATGACATGAGCGAAAGGAGCAGATCTCCTTTTGTGGTTGTCAATTGCGGAGCCATTCCTGAAAACTTGATCGAAAGCGAGTTTTTCGGATATAAAAAAGGAGCATTTTCGGGAGCTGTCAGGGATAATTCCGGTTTTATTGAGCAGGCAGATCAAGGGTCTCTTTTCCTTGATGAAATAGGTGAGATTGGTCTTGGTATGCAGGTGAAGCTTCTCAGGGCCATTGAGGGCGGAGGTTTTACGCCGATAGGTTCTAATGAGGTCAGGCACAGCAATTTCAGAATAATTGCAGCAACAAACCGTGACCTTTCAGCTCTTATCAAACAAGGCAAAATGAGGCGTGATTTTTTTTACAGAATCCATGTAGTTCCTGTAAACCTGCCTGCTTTAAGGGAGAGAGTTGAAGATATACCGCTTCTTGTCCAGCACTTCTGCGAGATTTTCAGAAATGACGAAATCGAATCAATCCCAGATCACTTGATCTCAGCCATGAAAAAATATGTCTGGCCCGGTAATGTTAGAGAACTCCAGAATGCCGTTCATCGTTATATCACCTTGAAAACATTTGATATTCCAGGTTTTGGCGTAAAAGATGAGATGGAAGCGGATAATATAGATTTTATGACTTTCTTCTCAGGTACAAGCTTCAAGGAAGCAGCCAAGAAATTTGAAAAAATATTTATTAAAGGTATTCTTGATATGCATTCTGGAAACAGAACCCACGCATCGAAATATCTAGATATGGAAAGGCGGACACTTTTAAGAAAACTCAAAGAGCTTGAAATTGAATAGTGTGAAAAAAAAAACACATCGCCATGCATTGCTTATCACACCTTGTAATATCCTGATTTTTTAATATATTTCTAATTATGTCACGCAATGATGGGCGATTGTGTCTCATTTTTGTTTTCTGCCTTAATTCATTATCTCTCCAGGTTGTCTTCTGAACCGAGTTAAATCAACCACAAATAGCCTTGTATAGATATGCTTGCTGTAGTGGCACGATTATTGAATGTAGATATACAAATTTTGGCTTTGCCATGATTCTAATTTGGAAGGTACCTCTGATATTCGGTGCGTTGTTTTATGCCTCAAAAGTTTCGCCTTCCTGAGATTGTCCATCTTTAGTAGTTTCAGTTTTATCCTTTCTTTCATAGCCGGATTACAGAGGGAACCGTTTGCCGCATGACCTTAAATAACTCTAAGGTCATGCGGCAGGTCTATTCTGGGCATCTAAATTATCTTCTGATCTTCTAAAAAATATCCAGAAACCTTTATTTTCATAGTATTTATATATGTTTTATACTGAGGTAAGCTAATACGGATAATTTATGCAGTGTTTTTTTAGCAGAGGTAATAAATCTCTTTAAATTTACCTTCCATTACTCTATTGTCTTTAATTAGATATTGAAAAAAAAGGTTTATGAAGATATTATCGCCAAAAAGTTATACATGGGTTTATGGTTTTCTGTGCTTGTTATAGCTTATTAGTATTGTGGTTATGGTTTTTCCATTTCTGCTTAATTATTGAATAACAGAAAAGAAAGGGGATAAAATGAAAAAAATAGCTTTTATAATGACCGCTCTCTTGATTTTTGCATCTTCAGCTTATGCTGGCAGCCCTAGTAATGTTAGATCAAACTGTGGATGTGGACTTGGTTATATCCTTTTTAAGGACTCCAAAAATCCCGGCATATTGATACAGATTTTTGCGGCAACAACCAATGGAACTTTTGGAAACCAGACTTTCGGTATTTCATCAGGAACCCTTGGATGCGGCCAGCCTTCAAGTTTTGCAAAAGTTGACAAGATGAATAAATTCGTTGCTGAAAACATGGACAACCTTGCTGTTGATATAGCTGCTGGTCAGGGCGAAACATTGGACGCTCTTGCTGAAATAGCCGAAGTTGCTCCTGCAAAACGTCCTCAGCTTTATTCAGCTCTTCAGAAAAATTTTGACAAAATATATTTCCAGGACAATGTTAACAATCAGACCGTTGTTTCAGATGTTAGTGGAATCATAGAAAAAAATTAGTATTTTGAAAAATTTGTTTTTTAAAATAAAACGGTTGGGAATCATTTGGAATAGTCCAAAGATTTCCAGCCTTTTTTTTGTTCTCATTGTATGTTTCACTGCAATGCCGGCTTTTGCTGTCGAGAAACAAAACGATTACACAGACGAGCTTGTCGAAAAAGCCTTATCGCTTAATCTCCATGAGGATAAATACTGGCATATACTCATGCATTACGAAAAGGGTTTTTTTGGCTTTAAAAGCCAGATAGACGAGCCTTCATTTTTTTTCTCCGAAAATGGCAAGCGCGATCCAAAAGCAGAGCTTGAAGCGAGCATAAGGGCTTTTTTCAGTAATGAAAATATTGAAAACAGGCCGGACGTCTGCCAATATATAGCCAGATACGATTGGCTCCTTAAGTGTCTTGAGCCTGACCCTTCAAAAATTGAAATACTTACCTGTGATCCTGTTGACAGAATAAATCCGTTAAAGGCGTATCTGGTTTTTCCAACCGGAAGTATAAACAGCCCTGCCTCAATGTTCGGGCACACATTCGTCAATGTCAAGACAACCAACAGGAATGATCTTCTGTCCCATGCTGTCAATTATGCGGCTAGAACCGAGGAGACAAACGGAGTCGCCTTTGCCTTCGGTGCTCTGATGGGCACTTACAAAGGTGATTATTCGGTTCTTCCATACTACAAGAAAATACTTGAATACACGGATATGGACAGGAGAGACATCTGGGAATATGAACTGAACCTTGATGAAGTCGAACTTAGAAAGATGGTTCGTCACATAAGGGAGATGGAAAAAGTCAATATTGATTATTATTTTTTTGACGACAACTGCGCATACAATATCCTTTATCTGCTTGATGCGGCCCGACCGTCCCTCGACCTTGTGGGCAAATCGTGGATTTTTACAATACCCTCGGATACGGTTATTGATGCCTTTGATAAAGGAGTTATTACAGGCAAAAGTTACAGGCCTTCCAAATCCACAAAGATTCGCCAGAAGATTAAATCAATGGATGACCGCATGAAAAAGGCTGCACTTGATATCAGGGAAGGAATAATAAGTGCAACTGAAATTGATACTGTAACAAAAGACAAAAATGACAAAATCAGGCTTCTTGACCTGTCTACTGAAATGCTCCAGTATGATTTCCTTGACGGGAAAAAGGATAAGAGCGAATACTCAAAAAGGCTTGTTGAAATACTCAGGGAAAGGAGCAAGCTGGGCAAGGCCGAGGCCGGGCTGTATGATTTTCCGCTCCCAAAATCTCCGGATACATATCACAGACCAAAGCGTGTCAGCCTCGGCGGCGGCGTCGATTCAGACGGCAATGGTTTTTATGAGCTCGGGCTCAGATTTGCCTATAATGACGTGTCAGACCCTGATTATCCTGTTGAGTCAGGAACTCAGATTCAGTTTGGAAACACAAGATTAAGGTATGATATCGAGAAAGATGAAGTTGGGGTTGAGCAGGTTGATATAATTGATCTTCTGTCTTTAAGTCCGAGGGACGATTTTTTCAAACCATGGTCCTGGAATTTCAGAACCGGCTTCAAAAAAGAGCTTGTTGGCAATGACAATGAAATAGATGGCTTCAGGAGAGAACTTTTTTGGAAGAATACCGGAGGGATCGGTCTTTCCAAGCTTTTGGCAGACAGAATGCTTGTTTATGGACTGGCCCAGGCCGAGTTTGATACAGATAATGCCCTTGATCATGGATGGGCAGCAGGTTCAGGTTTCATGACCGGCATTATATGGCAGGTGGCCGATCCCTATAAAATAAGTGTGGAAGGCACTTCCATGTGGTTTGGCCTTGGAGATACCCACGATAGCCAAAGCATAAAAACCACTCACAGACTCAGATTGTCAAGAAATGTTCATCTGGGAATAGATGCTGAAAAGATATTTGCCTTTGATGTCGACAGGGCAGAAGTTTCAGCAAAGCTTGATCTTTTTTTCTGACCTGTACCACCAATAAGCAAAAATACATCTATGCATCTGTCTAAAATCATGCAGTTTTGAAATAGAAAGGAATTATTTTTTATTTGTGCCATGGGGCACAAGCTTCTTTTTTTGATTTTCTCGTTCTGCCTGCTTTTTTTCAACAAATATTTTTTCTCCTGAAAACGGGTTGATTTCCGTATGATACATTACGCTTGACCAGGTTCCAGGGGACGGAGTGAAAATCTGAATCTGTCTTGGCAGTATTCTAAGATTTTTCAGACAAAACTCCCTTAATTTTGTCATGTCGCCTGTAGTGCACCCCGGATGAGCCGCCATTAAATAATATGTTAAGAACCTCTCCAGTTTCAGTTTGTCTGTTATTGAATCAAAAAACTTCTTGAATTCCAGGAGTCCTTTTTCATCTGGCTTGCCCATTAGATCAAGAACTCGGTTTGAGACATGTTCAGGAGCTATCTTTAATTGACCGGAGGTGTGCTTTTTAAGAATTCTTTCAAGATAGGAGATTCCGTTAGGCTTGTCTGCCAGGATAAGATCGTGCCTGATGCCAGAGGCCACAAAAATATTTTTTACGCCTGGCACCGAGTTGACCTTTTTAAGTAACTCCGTCTGGGGTTTGTGATTTACCCTCATATTTTTGCAGACAGCAGGATACAGGCATCTTTTGTTTCTGCATGCGCCTTTTTCTGTTTTAATTGAACATTCGAAGCCATACATATTTGCAGTTGGCCCGCCCAAATCGAGTAAAGTCCCCTTGAAATCCTTGATTTTTGTTATTTCTTGGGCTTCTTTAATGATTGATTCGTGGCTTCTGGAAGTAACTGTTCTTCCTTGATGCACAGAGATCGAGCAAAAATTGCATTCTCCATAGCAACCCCTGTGGGTAGGTATGCTGAATCTGATAGTATCAAGTGCCTTGATCACCCCAATTTTTTTCAGATCAGGATGGGCATCCCTTTCAAAATGAAGGTCATGAATTCTGTCGAGTTCTTGGGTCGTATATGTTGGCTGAGGCGGATTCTGGACTATGTACCTTGTGTCCTGCTGCTGGCATAATCCCTTCGCAGTGAATGGGTCTGCGTTCTCGTACAGCAGTCTGAACATTTCCGTGAAGGATTTCCCTGATGTTTTTACATCTGCATGGGAAGGAAGAATTATGTAGTCTTCGGGGACAAGATTTGAAGAATAACAGATTCCTTTTATTTCTCTCCAGTCTTTCCCTTTGTCGAGGTTCTCCGCAATCGAAATTATGGATTTCTCTCCCATTCCGTATACAAGAATATCTGCCCGTGAATCAAAAAGAATGGATCTTCTTATCTGGTCGCTCCAGAAATCATAGTGTGAAATTCTTCTAAGGCTTGCTTCAATTCCTCCAATTACAATGGGAACCGTGTTTTTGAAATATTTTCTTATGAGATTTGAATAAGCAATGACTGCTCGGTCAGGTCTCTTGTTATTAACGCCTCCAGGAGTAAAATCATCTGATTTTCTCTTTTTCCCGGATGCAGTGTAATTGGAAATCATGGAATCAACGCTTCCGGATGTTATTCCCCAGAAAAGCCTTGGCTCTCCGAGTGCTTTGATGTCTTTGTCGCAATATATGTCCGGCTGGGATATGATTGCAACCTTGTAGCCTTCGGCCTCTAAAACTCGCCCTATTATACTGACGCCTATGAACGGGCTGTCTATATAGGCATCTCCGGTCACAAGAATTATATCAGGCTGTTTCCAGCCAAGCTTATTCAGCTCTTTTTCGGTTGTTGGTAAGAACATTAATTACTCTTTTTGAATAGGTTGATTCTTTTCTATCTACAGCCCCTTTTTTTCACTATTATTCATAAACGTAAAGAATTTGTTGAAAAAGAAAATTATTCAATTTTGACAACGTCGCAAAAAGTCCGATTCCAGTCATTCCTGTGCAGGACGGAATCCAGAAGTATCTTAGAATACAAAGATGCCTGATCATGTCCGGCATGACGCCATGCCTTTTTCTGAGCTCTGCGAGTCCGCCAATTTTGCCCAGTCTGTTTTTTAGCCGAAAAAATCCATCTGGTTGACTGTTTTTTTTAAGCGGATTTCCCGAAACAGCCTGAACTGAAAATAAGACAGAGCCACAATTGTTGATGGCAAAGATCATCAAAGATTAATTAATCATAAGTAAACCCCCGGCTCTGCCGGTGGACTCACAGAGTTTGACAGATCCTGGAATAAGAAGAAGTCTCCAATAACTGAACCGCCTAAAGTTCAAG
>NZ_AUEY01000105.1 GCF_000426225.1 Desulforegula conservatrix Mb1Pa | reverse complement strand
TTTCTCCAGAATCACCCAAAAAGTCAGCGCCAGGGAATTATTGATCTGCTTGTCATGCAGACACAAGGAACGCTTCCGGCTTATCTCTCAGAAATTATCGCTTCAGCCAATAACAGATCCGGCAGCAATGGCGAAAGAGGCCTGTCAGAACGCACCCTCAAACGCTGGGCCTCGGATTACGCCAAATACGGATACATGGGCATTGTGCCTGAATCCCCAAACAAGGAAGTGGCCATTCCAGCATGGGCAGCGGAATTTCTTACTCTTTACAGAAAGCCTTCAAAGCCAGCGATCAATTTCGTTCTGGAGCTTATGGCTTACACAGGCTGCGACAACATCCCTTCTTATGATCAGGCTCGAAGGTTTGTGAAAAATTTCAGCAGACTGGACATTGAACGTGGCCGCAAGTCTCCAAAGGAACTCAGATCCCAGAAAGGCTTTGTACGCAGAAGCAATGACGGCTTCATGCCCATGGATATCGTGCAGATGGACGGCCACAGCTTTAAGGCAAAGGTTCGGCATCCTTTTCACGGCAGACCTTTTATTCCAGAAATCTGCCTTGCGGTGGACAACGTCACCAAGATGGTCATCGGGTGGAGCGTGGGTCTTGCGGAGTCTGCCCAGACAGTGGGCGATTGCGTAAGGCACATGGTCACGCTTAACGACAAGAAGCCCTACGGCGGCATTCCAGCGATTCTTTACACAGACAACGGAGCCGGTAACGAAGGCAAGGAAATGACCAGTGATATGACAGGCCTTTTCGAGCGCCTCGGTGTTCTTCACAAAACAGGCAGACCCGGAAATCCCCAGGGACGCGGCGGAATCGAATCCTTTAACAAGAATGTAATCAACTGGGCAAGGCTGCTTGAAACCTTTCGCGGCAAGGGTATGAGTAAGGATGTTGAACGCTCGGTTTATCTGGCCATGGACAAGGATGTCCGGGAAAAAGGCAAGAGCGACATCACCATAGCTTGGGCTGATTTTCTTGATTTCATGGCTCAATTTCAGACCTGGTACAATTATTACCATCATCATTCAACGCTTCCGAAGATCACGGATTCTGAGTCTGGCAGAAAACGCCACATGACTCCGGCTGAAAGATGGCAGCAGTATCTTGACCAGGGCTGGCGTCCGGACATGATTTCCGAAGAGGAATATATCTCCCTGAAACGTCCACGGATCGAGCGGAAAACCAACAGGGCAGAAATCAATGTCGGCAGCAATATCTACTTCGACAAACGCCTTGAGCATTACCACGGAATGCAGGTGATTGTTGAATATGACGTCCACGATCCTTCAAAGGTCTGGGTCTATGACCATGATGAAAGACTGATCGCGATTCCTGAATGGAACCGGAACAAAAAGGCCTTCTTCCCTGTTTCAATGCACGAGCAGGCACTTGAAAAGCGTGGAATCGGCAGAATGAAAACAGCCTTGAAAAAGGTGGATGAAATCCAGGCCGAAACAGGCTTGAGAGCAAATGATGCGCTTCCTTCCCCAGAATCTTCACCTGAAATTGAAGACATGAGGGCGCAGCTTCAGACAGATATGGCATCAGATCAAGCCCTGCCAAAACTTGAAACTTCGATTCAGTCTGAGGAAATTCCTGATGATATGTTCGAAAAATGGGAGTTCTGGAAGCATCTGGATTCAGCGATCAGTGCAGGAGAAAAATTTTCAGAAAGGCTCACAAGATTCCACGAATATTACCCGTCAACAGCGGATTACAGAGCGTGCCGGATGATGGATGAGGATGCCGAAAAGATCATGGCCAGCGGATTATAAAAAGCAAGGCCCGGAGTGCAGCAACACAACCGGGCCTTAAAAATACAACTAACCAACCAATTTGGAGGACAATGTGACACAGGAAATGAGTCAAGTCAAGACCACTGCTCCGCTCAGGAACGTGGCCCTGTGCATGAAGGCGCTTGAACGGGCCATGAACAGCCCTGATCATCTGCCGAGAATGGTTTCTTTTTCAGGGCCGAGCGGCATGGGCAAAAGCATGGCCGCGTCATACGCGGCCAACAAATACAGGGCCTATTATGTCGAATGCAAATCCAGCTGGACAAAAAGAGCGCTTCTTGAAGCAATCATGCTCCAGATGGGCATTCCCGCAGCAGGGCCTATTTACAAACTTACAGAGCAGATATCAGAACAACTGGCTCTTTCAGGCAGGCCGCTCATCATAGACGAAATGGATCATATCGTTAACAGGTCGGCTGTTGAAATCGTCAGGGATATCTATGAAGGCAGCAAGGCTCCTATTCTTCTGATCGGCGAGGAAATGATGCCCCAGAAACTGAAAAAATGGGAGCGCTTTCACGGAAGAATTCTTGAATGGGCATACACCCAGCCAGCAGACATGCAGGACACAAAGCTCCTGGCTTCATTCTACTGCCGCAAGGTCAAGGTTAAGGATGATCTGCTCGAAACCGTTACAAAGGCCGCGAAAGGATCTGTCAGACGAATCTGCGTGAATCTTTCAAGAATAGAAGACGAGGCAATGGGAACCGGGCTTTCGGAAATTGGCCTCAAGGAATGGGGAGACCGCCAGCTTTACACAGGTGAGGCTCCGGCAAGGAGGATCATATGACTCCTTCAGAAAGAATCTCTGCTGATACACGGCAAAGCGTATGGAACGCCATCAGGGAGCAGCGGACATTCACAAGTGTCAGTATCCTGAACGCCACAAGCCTTGAAGATCTGAGCAGTGTTCGGTGGTATCTCAGCGGATTTGAAACCGCTGGTTACATAAAAAAGACGGCCACAGACAAATCGCCCCACGTTTTCGAACTTGTAAAAGATATAGGCCGCGAAGCTCCGAGGGTAAGAAGGGACGGCAGCTCAATCACACAGGGATCAAAAAGAGACCAGATGTGGCGCACCATGCGAATCCTGAAAATATTTGATGCTGACGAGCTGGCCATGGCCGCGTCGCTTGAGGAAAGCCCAGTAGACTCCGAAGATGCCAGATCATATGTTTTTCATCTTCACAAGGCCGGATATCTTCAGCTTGTCCAGGCCGCAAAACATACAGGCGGAATGTCCAGATACAGATTGATACAATCCATGTACACAGGCCCGAAAGCTCCGATGATCAAAAAAGTAAGGCAGGTATACGATCCGAATCTTAAAAAGGTCATGTATCAGGAGGGCCGATCATGAATGAAGTCGATGCAATTGGCCTGCTTACACAGAAAGCCACCGATCTTGGTCAGGCAGAAGTTGCCAAAAGGCTTGGATATTCGAAGGCGACGGTGAGCCTGGTGATTAACGACAAGTATAACGGGAATTTAAACTCGGTTTTATCAAAGGTTAAAGAGGTCTTCGGAGGCCTTAAGGTAAACTGCCCGGTGCTTGGAGAGATTGACCTTGCCGAATGCGCCGAAAACAAAAGACAACCATTTTCGGCAACCAATCCATTGAGAGTTAGACTTTTTAAAGCTTGCAAGAGCTGCAAGGAGACAAAATGAAGCTTTTTAAAATAGCGGAAAAAGAAAGAAAAAAACGGATCAACGGAATTCACGAAAATCTGAACACAGTGGTCATGGATCTGTTTGCCCTTGTCAGGGCTGATGATGAGGAGACGAGGCATTCCTTAAAGATAAGGGCGGTGACGAGCCTGAAAAATGTCAAACGCGGAATGGCGGAGCTGGGGCTGGAATATCAGGGATAAATGTAGGTCGGGTTAGAGCGTCCTTTGCTCGTAACCCGACAATAAAGCGAAACCGCCTTCGGCGGTCATCCGGTGTGGCAACCGGATCTGACGAGCAGCCGAGACATTATTCCCCCTTTTAAAGGGGGCCAGGGGGATTTTTAAGGAGGACGATATATGAACATGCAGGATTACAGGGAAGACCACAAAGGCAGGCTGGTGCCTGTCAATCTGATCGACGAAATTGACCTGGAGCGTGACAGTCTGGTCAGGGAAATCATCGAAGAAGCAAAGAATGTAAATTCAGTATTGAAGACATTCAAAAGCAGGACAATGGCCGATGTAAGCGCGTTCTGCGAGCTTTCCGCTGAAAAATTCGGAGTAAAGCGCGGAGGTAGAAAAGGAAATCTGAGCTTTCTGAGCTTTGATGGCAAATCAAAGGTTCTGATAGCGATTTCTGAAAACCTGTCTTTTGATGAACGTCTGCACGCCGCAAAAGAGTTGATTGACGAATGCCTGAACGAGTGGACTCAGGATTCGAGGCCGGAAATCAAGGTTCTTATCAATGACGCGTTTCAGGTGGACAAGGAAGGCAATATTTCGACCACAAAGGTTTTAAGCCTGAGACGCCTGAGAATTGAAGACGACCGCTGGCACAGGGCGATGGACGCCATAAGTCAGAGCGTTCAGGTGGCTGACACCAAAAGTTACATCAGGGTGTACGAACGCGGCGGAATTGAAGACGCATGGCAGCCGGTTAGTCTGGATATTTCGGCGGCGTGATTAGCGGTGTAGGTCGGGTTAGAGCGTCCTTTGCTCGTAACCCGACAATAAGCGAAACCGCCTTTTGGCGGTAGTCCGATCGTGGTTGATCGGGCCTGACGAGCAGCCGGAGGATAAAATGGCAAACAAAATAAAGAGCCTTAACAGCATATGGTCTCTCGCATCACGGCGGGGAATCAGCCAGGAGCGGGTTTATGAACTTGCATCCGGGCTTGGCGTAAACAAGCTCACGGAACTGGATGAAATCGGATTCAGGGAGCTTGAACACAGGCTTTTGAATCTGCCTGTGATGAAGCGTGAAACCATCTGGCCGGATCAGAGGGAAAAAATCAAATCCCTGCGCGACAGGCTCGGCTGGAGCAACAATTACCTGCTGTCTTTTGCTAAAAATGCGGTGAAGATTGAAGCCCCGGACGCAATGACTCCAGAAAAGGCGGATCTTCTGATTAGAAGAATGGGCAAGGTGCTTGCCGATGAGCAGGCAAAGAAGCAGCGGAGCCTGTTTTAATATTCCCCCTTTTAAAGGGGGCCAGGGGGATTCAATGAAAACCGACAACGACACAATCAGAAAAGCCAAGCTCGCGACCATTCATATAGCAAAGAAGACCCTTGGCATGGATGACGAAACATATCGGGAGATGCTGGCAAGCTTTGGTTTAAAATCTTCCAAAGACGCCACCGTTCCCAAGCTTAACGAGATCATTACTCACCTTGAATCCAAAGGCTTTGAGACCAAAAAGCGGAAGAATCAGCCAAAGGTGGTCAAAGGACAGGCTCCTGAAACTGCATTGATGGGCAAGATCGGCGCGCTCCTGGCTGATGGCAAATTGCAATGGGCATATGGTCACGGAATAGCAAAGAAAATGTTCGGTGTGGAAAGGCTTGAATGGTGCGATTGCCAGCAGCTGCGGGAGGTTGTGGCGGCGCTGGAATACAACAAAAAAAGGCTGGCTAAAAAACAGGCTGAAGAAATTCAGGCGCAAACAGAGAATATTCAAATGTAGGGTGTGTGCCGCTTTTGCACGCACCGGGTTGAAATGGTGCGTGGAAGGACGCCACGCACCCTACAAATGAAACATCCCCCCTTTTTTCAAACAGGGGGGGCAAGGAATCAGTAATAATTCCCCCTTTTAAAGGGGGTCAGGGGGATTTTATAAAGGCAAAACCATGAAATTAGAAGACCTTGAAAGCATAATGGATAAAGCCAGATTTGTGGCTTTCCTGCGCCATTTTGGAGGCCTCCGGATTTACATCCCCAAGATGATCAAGGCGGATCATCCGATTGCCGTGGTTGTGGGCCTCGACACGGCAACGCTTCTGTCTGATCTGTACCAGGGCGAATCTCTTGATCTGCCTACGCTTGACAGGCACGACCGCAGGCTCAAGCGTCGAAAGATTCTTGATTTAAGCAAGCAGAACAAGAGCTTTAATCAGATTGCCCTGGAATGCGGGTGCTCAAGGCGATACGCGGTTCAGGTCTGCGCCGATGGCCGGGAGGAAATAGAGGCTGAAAGGGTTGAGCCGAAGTTCAGGCAGTTGGAGTTGTTTTAAATATATTTGATCAGGTGTTTTTTAACCACGGAAGCTTATTATGGATCGTCCAACTCCAAGCAATGGATATATTCTGCTGAAATCATTTTCTTTATCCTCTTTTAATGATTTTATATACATTTCCATAGACTTATAAGCAAGAGCTTGGTTTTCCATAGGACCAATCCATATTCTTTTTATTGCTCTTACCGGAAATTTCATCTTCAAATACGGTATAATTATTCCGTTTCTTTCACGAAAGCAGTAATTATTTTCTTCATCATCTGCAAAACCTATAATTCTTGATTCATCTTCTTCCCCAAAACCCTCATTCTTTAGGGATGCAATCAAAGTAAAATGTTTAAGTGCATTAGAAATAAAAACTCCTTTAGGGGTATTTGATTTTAAAATAGGATTAATTAATTCCATTACCTTATCGTGTTGATCTTCTTTTTTGTAGATGCAATCACTTAGTCTGAAGAATATGGGATCAATTTCGCTTATTACTTTTTCGTCAAATTCAATTGCATATTTCCCATACCCTCTCCATTGGCTGAGTAAATCTTTTTTTTTGCTAAATGAGCAGACGCAGATGGAATTATTTAATGCTTCAATTGCCGACAGAATTAAACTTTTGGTATCTTTGCCTATAGTATTCTTTTCAAATTCGCTTTCTAAAAGTTTATTAAATATTTCAATTCCATGAAGGTATTCTGCACTGTCATTTAGATATCTTATGTCAGTGAGCCACAACTCCTGAGTTTTCAAAATACCCATAATTCCATTGACATCCGTATAATGAAACAAACTCATAATTGAATTATCCTATTACAAAGTAAAAGCTGAATAGCGAATTTTATAAAATGACTGGTATTAGGTAAGTCATTTTATCATTATTGGTTACATCGTTTTATGTGGGCAAATATCTTTCCGCAAAGATCCTTTAATGGCTCTGTAAGCTCCCACTCAACGTCCTCCATTACCTTGATAGCTTTTTTGCAAAATCCGACTTTACCATTAATTGTTCCGCTTTCATCTGCAAAAATTCTTCGTACTCCTTCACCTTCAAGGCCCAGAGTTTTGTCCAAATGGAAACCTATGCCCTGATTAGATTTTTGATATATTCCTTCAGTCAAAGATTCAATATCGTTGATGTCTAAACCGATCCTGTCTCTTGTCATCTTATTAAAAATATCGGTCGCTGTTGTTTTCAAAATTATTTCTGGCAGCAAATTTTCAGTTTCTTTGCCTTTGAGCAAACAGAATCTATCACCCATCTCTTCTGTCAGTTTTTTTACTCTATCTCCTTTGTTTTTTATATCCCCATCTGCTATTAAAAAAGCTTCTGAACAGGCTCTTAATGCACAGAGACCGCGATCTGCCCCTCCATCGACATCATCATCTGCAAAATCCCAGTGAACAAGATTGCCGCCCTGGTACTCTATAAATGCATAATGATAATTTTCCAAATAACCTTGGAGTGTTTTCGTTTCGGAATTTTCTTGATCAAGAGATTCAATATATTTATTCATAAAACATCTTAGATACAGTCTGTCTGTTATGCCCTCAACCCAGATGGTACAATTAGCAAGATAGACAGAAGAAGCTTTGACTCCAAGATCAGTAAGAATTTCTCTATCCTTGGAACATTCTTTTATTGAAAATTTTGAACCTGATTCGTCGACTGTTTTTGAAAGCCTATGAATAAAAACATCATCTCTGTCATCTCCCAAGTCGAGCAGATGGTTGGAATGTGTCGCTATAAAATATTGGTGTTCTGTATGTTCCAGCAGAAACAATGCAAGCTTGCGAAGAAATCCTGGATGCAGACAGTTCTCCGGCTCTTCTATAAAAAACATGGATGGATCGGGATGCAAAAAAGCGGCTGAGGTTATTATTATTATCTGCTGGAGGCCATCGCCTAAATCATAAATTGGGAACTGCTTTTCATTGCCGATTTTAACAGCAACTGTATCTCTTTTAATCTCAGGGATAAGAGTAACTTCTTCACCGCCAAAAAATTCCTGCCCAATCAGTTTTTCATATTCTTTTATAAGCCTTCTTTGCTCTGGTTCTCCCAAAAGATGTTCGGCGAGAAGCTTATACAAAAGATAGCCTGTTATGATGATATTATTTTCAGAATGGGATATACTGTTACCATTATCACTAAAGTAATCTTTAATGGTTCTGTTTTTAAAAATATCTACTGCCTCAATAAATTTGTTTTTGCTATCATGTAAAGGCCTCATTCCTCTTAAGATCGGAATATAGTACCTTGCGGGCAGACTGAACGGACTAATGTTTCCCCCTATGCTTTTCTCTATGTTTAAGCCAATGTCTATTCCTTTAGATGATAAATTGTTAACTTTATTTAAAAATTGAAACTTATCAACCTCATCTGTTGCCAGTTTAAATACGGAATTTGAAAAAGTACTACGTTGTTCAATTATATCTAAATAATTGCCATATGCCTGATTTCTTTCATTAGTTTTTTTAATGTTGCAATCAACAATAGCATGCAACTCTTCCCCTTTCAAACCCGTTATAAATTTATCTTTTGGTAGCATTTTGAGCAAAGGCCCAATTCCTTTTAGTACCTTTTCCGAAAAAACAGCATTCGCAGTTGACACTTCATTTTCATTGCGGCCAAACAAAATTCTTAAAAGTCTGCTTTTCCCTGAATTATTAGCCCCTATAAAGAGATTTAATCTACCTATATTGATAAAAGGAATGCCATCAGGACTTTTTTCATTAGTGGTGTAATCCTTTTGAAGTTCATTATACCATATCTTTGAAATCATTATAATTATTCCTGCTTTTCATACAAATTATATAAAGAGTCTTCTGTTAGATTCTTCAGTCTATATTAGATGCTTATACATTAAAACCTGAAATTGGGACGTCATGATATTTATATTGAGACTATGCTTATCAGATGTTATGTAAATGAAATTTAAGTTAAATTACACTTGTTTGGATTCTTATCATGGATATCCCCATAACTCCTGCGTTTGATGGGTATTAACCAACAGCAAATGGGCAGAAGGATAATAAATGATATGTGAGTTAACAAAAAATATACAAAATGGAGAATTATTTATTCCATTTTTACTTCAAAAATCATATGAGAACTAACTCGAAATCATAACTTTCTTGATTTAGAATTTTGGGATTGTATTTTAATTTCTTGGGGGGGGAATGAATGGAAAAAAGATTTGGAACCGACCACATATTAATGGCTTTATCTTTATTTGTTATTGTTTTATTTGATTACCATTTTTACTCCGCCATGCTTATCTTAAGGCATGTGAAAGATTATCCAGATATGATGGAGGTGTAGCATGGCAAAAAATATGATCCAATTTCAAAAAGGAAAGAGTATTCACGAATTCCTGTCCGAATATGGGACCGAAGATAAGTGCCAAGACTCATTATTCAGACTTAGATGGCCGCATGGTTTTAGTTGTCCGAATTGCGGCGGTTCGAAATTTTGCGAGCTCAAATCAAGAGATCTGTACCAATGCCACAAGTGTCACCATCAGGCGTCGGTAA
>NZ_AUEY01000104.1 GCF_000426225.1 Desulforegula conservatrix Mb1Pa | reverse complement strand
ACTATTTTTATGTACATCAAGGCCTACATATATGTTATTCTTCTTCATACCTGCCTCCATGGTTTTGGCTCTGTGTTTTTAGTCTCTAAAAATATAATCCACGTTTGCATGGATGGCAGGTTCTTTCTTTAGATGACAACCATGTTATCTACGCATCACACTTTTTTGATGGCAAATTAACCATAAAAGGCACTTCTTAAAGGACCGTCGCCAGCCAAGATAATTGTCAGGTATTTTGTAGCAACGCCATGAAAACGTTTCAGCCAGTTTTTAAACCTGCTGTTATAGGTATTAACCTTTTGGAGCTTAAAAGCTCCTTTAACCCGCTCGCCTTTGCTGAGATTTAATCTCATGATATAGACTCTCAGCTTTACAAAATGATTTATATGCAGAATGTCCGTTAGTTACAAGTAGCGCGTCCTCATCGATTACTGGCTTCAAGGTGGTTTTTAGGCTTAAAACACTGACAGAGCCGTTACCGGTAACAAAATCTACTATACGCCCCGCCCTGTCTCGGGCAATAAGAACGCAAACTTTTTCCTTCGAAAGGCCTCGCTTTGAAGATCTTTCTCCACGTTTGCGAGGTTTCCTGAGAATGTGGCGTGCTCCTTTAAAGGATTCTCGCAGATAAGTTTCATCCGCCTAAGTAATACCGTGCGAGGCGCATGGCCGATCTTTATCTGATAAATAGATTGGAAAATGTCGAAGCTTTTGCAAGGAAAAGAGACACCATTTGCTTAATCACTATAAGGCTTATATACTGACCGAAAGTTTTTTTATTAGCCCATATTTTTACGCAAAAAAAGAAAAATGGGATTCATTCCATACCTACTTTTAAAAACAATCAACCTGTAGATTTCAACAAAAATTCAATTCATGACCTTACACAGTATACTTTATTCAATTTTATGAGGAAGCAAAGATGAACAACAAGCAACAAATTCATGCCGTAACTGGTGCTTTCGGGTATTCTGGAAAGTATATTGCGCAGAATCTCCTTGATAAAGGATGTACTGTTCAAACGCTTACAAATTCTTTTATGAGAGAAAACCCTTTTGGAGAAAGGTTAAAAGTATTTCCATTTAATTTCGATGATCCTAAAAAACTTCGAGAATCTCTGGAAGGCGTTACAGTCCTTTATAATACTTATTGGGTAAGGTTTAATCATCAATCGTTTACACATTCTGATGCTGTCAGAAACTCACTTGTATTGTTTGATGCGGCAAAAAAAGCCGGGGTTGAAAGAATCGTTCATGTAAGCATCACAAATCCAACATCTGAAATGGATCTTGAGTATTTTCAAGGCAAGGCAATTCTTGAAAAAGCTATTGTTGAATCCGGTATTTCCTATTCAATACTGCGTCCAGCGGTTCTTTTCGGGAAAGAAGACATTCTCATTAATAATATTGCATGGGCACTTCGCAAATTTCCAGTTTTTGGTGTTTTCGGAGACGGTAATTATGGAATTCAACCGATTTATATTGAGGATTTTGCCAGTCTGGCCGTAGAACAGGGCTCCGTCCGTGAAAATATAATCATCAACGCTGTCGGTCCTGAGTTCTTTACTTATAGCGATCTCGTTAAAACTATTGGGGAAATAATCGGCAAAAACAGACCTATCATATCCATTTCCCCTCTGGCTGGTTATATTTTTTCAAAAATGGTCGGATTGCTGGTTAGAGACACTTTTTTAACATGGGAAGAAATAAAAGGACTTATGGCCGGGACTCTTGCGGTGGATACACCTCCTGTCGGAACCACAAAACTTACTGATTGGATTAAAAGTCATTCAGAAACATTAGGTAAAAATTACACAAGTGAATTAGCCAGAAGAATAAACAGGGATGTAAGATACCAGTCAAATTAATCGGTAAAGCAAATTTATTGCCCAATACCGATTTGAGGGGTCAAGAGTTCAATGAGACAGAAATCAAACAGGATAAGGAATTTGTCATGAACACCGATACGAAGCAATATGCCAAACCTGCCGAAGAACATGTTTCACTGGGTCGCACTCTGCGAGGAGTTATCTTTGTCATACCTTCCGTAGCTTTAGCGTTGATATTCTACACCTTAGCAATACAAGGGACCGTTTTACCTCAGATTGCAATCGGAACGACCATTATCACTGTTTTTCTTTGGAATGTTGTTGTGTCAGGTATTCGTGTGGCTGCACAATGGGAAAGAGGCGTTGTGCTTCGTTTAGGCAAATTTCGCTCTGTAAAAGGGCCTGGATTGCTATATATAATCCCTGTTCTTGATAGTGTCCGTTTTCTCGATACGCGTGTACTCGTTCTGAACATACCCAGGCAAAAAGTCATAACCAAAGACAATGTGCCAGCAGAAATTGATGCGGCTTTGTTCTTCATGGTTTCTGACAGCGAAAAGGCTGTAATAACAATCCAGGATTTTAAATTTGCTGTCGCACAATACGCCCAGGCCGCGCTACGAGATGTGGTCGGAGGTTTAACTCTGGACGAACTGCTTTCAGAAAGGGAACAGATACAGCTTCGCATCAAAGAACATGTTGAAGAAAGAGTCAAGGACTGGGGACTCAGCGTGGATTCCCTGCGCTTACAGGATATCGAATTGCCTGAAGATTTGAAAAGGATGATGTCCCGTCAGGCCTCTGCCGAACGTGAAAAAAGAGCAACCATTACAAAAGCGGAAGGTGACAAACTGGCGGCATCCAATCTTGCAGAAGCAGCAAAAATTATGTCAGACAGCCCTATAACACTCCAATTGCGCACTCTCCAAACCCTTGATGGGCTTGGGTCCAGCCCATCAAACACAGTCATTCTTTTCCCAGCTCAAGTTGGAGAACTGCTACATCTTGTTGCAAACAAATCTCCGAAGGAGTAGCATTTTTAAGAAGATATCAGCAGAACATGGCAATTGTTATATGAAAGACTACTTGCCTGAAAACATTTTTGACGTCTAACCCAAAAAACCGTGGCCCGATTCTATTTAAAATACCCGGAATTTGGCCATTCCTGATTTGCATAGTGCCCAATGACAACCGATATAAACTTCAATTAAGGAAAAATACTTGTCAAAAGAACAAGCACTTCTAAAGACTTACACACTTGGTGATATTATTCTGAAGAACCGTGTCGTCATGGCTCCTTTAACCCGCAGTCGGGCGGATAATCCAGGCCGTGTTCCGACAGATCTTATGGCTGAATATTATTCCCAGAGAGCCTCTGCCGGGCTGATTATAACAGAAGGATCTCAGATATCTGAAAGGGCTGTGGGATATATAAACACCCCAGGAATCCATTCGAAAGATCAGGTTGAAGAATGGAAGAAAGTCACCCAGGCTGTGCATGAGCGTGGGGGAAGAATATTTCTTCAACTCTGGCATGTAGGAAGAATGTCTCATCCTGATTTCCATAACGGAGAACTGCCCCTTTCGGCTTCAGCCTTGAATCCTAACTCCCAGTCTTATACGCCTCAAGGATTCAAGGATACTGTTGATCCAAAAGCCATGACCATAGAAGAGATAAAGGAAACAATTGGTGATTATGGCAGGAGTGCCAGTAACGCCATGGCTGCTGGAATGGACGGAGTCGAAATTCATGCATCCAACGGTTACCTGCTTCATCAGTTTTTTAACCGGACGTCAAACATCAGAACAGATGAATATGGCGGATCTATAGGAAACAGGACGAAAATACTTTTTGAGGTTATTGACGAGGTCAGGAAACATGTACCTGAAAACCGCATCGGTGTTCGCCTGAATCCTTCCCTGCATGGGGCTTTTGGCATGAGCCTGGATGAGGAAACCATTCCTGGCTTTGAATATATCGTAAAACGGCTCAATGATTATAAACTGGCATACCTGCATCTTTCCGAACCTTTTACAGATGTGACCAATGTGCCAGGAGCCGAACCCAATATAGCCGTTCATTTTAGGCCACTATATAAAGGGACTCTTATCATTAATAGCAATTTTGACCGAGATAAGGGAAACAGGGTTATTGAAGAAGGCCTGGCAGATTTGGTCGCATACGGAAAGCTCTTTATTTCCAATCCGGATCTTGTCGAGCGATTCGCCTGTGACGCCAAACTGAACGAGTGGGATCAGAATACTTTTTATACTCCTGGCCCCAAAGGATATACAGATTATCCTATGCTTGGTCAGGAAAAACCAAATTAAAAAAGAAATTTAGAATAAACCACCGGCTCAGGCCGGTGGTAAAATGATTAACAGAACCATTCAATTGTCTGAAATAGCATACAATGGAATCTGATGAAGGCAATTGAAACTATTCACGCTGAACTGCCTTATTACGGTAGCCGCAGAATAGCTTATAAACTTTGCCAGAAAGGGATGAGATTGGGCGTGGACATGTCAGCAAGCTGATGAAGCTCATGGGCATCTCAGGCCACTTATGATTCTATGGTCATATCAGGAGAAATTCCAAGCCTTTTCATCTTGGAATAAAGCGTGGATGGTTTGAGCATAAGAATTTCGGCCGCACCGCCAATGCCTTTGATGCGCCCTCCTGTTTTTTTAAGAACTGTTATTATGTGATCCCTTTCAGCATCTTCAAAGCTGAGGGCTTTGCGTGCATCTATTTGTGTATTTTCAGGGGGCTGGATGTGGAGGGTTTCTCCCTGGTTTGATATCATGGCGTTTTCCACCACGTTTTTCAGTTCCCTGATATTTCCGGGCCAGTGGTAATTTATAACTGCTTCCATGTCTTTTTCAGAAATGTGTTTAATGCTCCGATCCATGGATTTGGAAAATTCTTTCACAAATGCCCATACCATATCAGGAATGTCTTCATTTCTTGCCCTTAGAGGAGGCACATGAACCGGATAAACATTGAGGCGGTAAAAAAGATCAGATCTGAACCTGCCCTCATGAACCATTTTGAAGAGGTCTCTGTTTGTGGCAGCAATGATCCTGACGTCAACTTTTATGGGATAGGCGCTTCCGAGTCTTTCAAATTCTCCGTCATCAAGAACCCTTAACAGCTTGGCCTGAAGATCAAGGGGCAGTTCTCCTATTTCATCCAGAAAAAGGGTCGAACCATTAGCTATCTCAAAACGTCCGATTTTTCTTGCGGCAGCGCCAGTAAACGCACCCTTTTCATGGCCGAAAAATTCGCTTTCCAGAAGATTCCCCGGAACAGCTGCGCAGTTTACCTTGATCATGGTTTTTTTCTTGCGTTTGCTGAGCATGTGGACAAGCTGTGCGAACATGGTCTTGCCAGTTCCTGTCTCGCCAAGAAGCAGTACAGTGGAATCAGTTCCTGCGACTTGCTCAATTTTACCAAGCACCTGCCTTATGGCCTGACTTTTTCCTATCACGTTCTCATAACGGGTCTGGCTTATTATGGTTTCACGCAGATATCTGTTTTCAGCCTTGAGATGCTCTGACAGTTCATGAATTTTTTTAAACGCTTTTCTAAGTTTGATATCTGTCTGTTTTCTTTCAAGAGCGCTGGCAAAAATCTGGGCAAGCAGACGCATATGCTGGATGGACTGTTCTGTCCAGTTCTGATATTTTCTATATGATTCAAAAATAATTACTCCAAGAACAGAACCTCCGATCTTGAGGCTTATGCCAACGCATGATTTCAGGCCGACCCTTTCAGCATACTCCCTTTCTTCTTTCCAATCTTCAGGGATATCTGCGGGCAGCTTGGAAAGATTGACCACTTCTCCGCGTTTCAGCCTTTGTATAATATTAGGAACTATTGAATTGAGTATGATTCCGGGCGTTTCAGGCCATATATGCGCGGTGAATCCATGGCTTATCTGAAGTGAGTTTCCGTCGTCCTTGAATTCACCGAAAACGCTCTGGTCTATGCCTAAAAATTCGACAACCTGCCGAATGGCGTCATTGATCTCCTGATCGACCTCAGACGCAGGCAGATTTACAAACTTGGATGATATTTCATAAAGAAGTCGCTCGAAAACCATCATGCTTCAGATATTCCTTGGAAGAAAATTCTTAATTGAATATTCATTTAATTAAGATACATAAAAACTTCAACAGGAAAAACCACGGTATGGCTATAATTTAAATGAGTAATATCATCATGCCGAAACTTCAACAAAATCTTAGTTAGCATCAATTATCTGAACTCGCAAAAAATACGATTACCGTCATTCCTGCGTGGCCTGTCCCGATGAAAAACGGGAGCCTCAATCCAGAAGTATCTGAAAACACAAAGATGCCGCATCAAGCATGACGATGAAGCCATTTTCTGACTTTTTTATAGATCCTCAAACTTTATGTTTGTAAATTAACAATGTTCAGCTAATAAGTACATAGTTCTTCTGGATTCCGGCGCAGGCTGAAATCCAGAAGTAACTGAAAATACAAAGATACCGCATCAAGTCCGGCATGACGCCGAAGCCCTTTTTTGACTTTTTGCGAGACCATCAATATTTGCTTGTTTGGATAAGATCGAAGAAAAAAGAAAATTTCCCTTGATGGCATATGCTTGGTGATGCGGTAAGGAGATTTTTCAGATACCAGGATTCATAAAAAGAAACAGATGTTTATGGCTTTGAAGCCTCTATTTCACAACAACAGACCACCAGATTATACGGAGAAAAAATGGATCTTAAAAACGTTCTGCTCGAAAAAAACAATCATGTTGCGACCATCACCATTAACAGGCCGTCTGCAAATTCATGGAACCTCGGATTAATGGAAGATTTTGAAAAGGCTGTCAATGATGTGGAAAATGATAAGAATATAAGGGCCATCATAATCACAGGCGCTGGTGAGAAGTGTTTTTCAGCAGGATTTGATGTAAGTGATGCTGCAAATGCAGAAAAGACTGCCTCAATGGGCAGGACTCTATGGCGCCGTGTTGACCGTTTTTCTAAACCTGTTATTGCAGCGATAAACGGACATGCTCTCGGCGGCGGGCTTGAGCTTGCTATGTGCTGCCATTTCAGAATAATGACGGATAATGAACAGGCAAGGATAGGTCTCACAGAGCTTAATCTCGGCATTATTCCAGGATGGGGAGGAACACAGCGTCTCATGATGATTACAGGCAGGGCTAAGGCTCTTGATATGATTCTTTTCAGCCAGCGTTTGTCGGCTCATGAAGCCCTTGAGGCTGGCCTTGTTAACGAAGTTGTCCCAGCTGGGAAACTCATTGAAAAAGCCATGGAGTTTGCGGAAAAAATGGTGGCAAGACCTCCTCTTGCAGTTTCCGGAGTTCTTAAGGCCATGTCAGCAGGGATATATGAGGGCGTAGATGCTGGATTAAAAGTTGAGGCTGAAATGACTGAGATTGTTATGAAATCAATGGATGCTGTGGAAGGATTTACAGCGTTTATTGAAAAGCGCCAGCCAAAATTCAAGGGAGAATAATTTTTTCCTGGGCCAGTCTTCGATTAAAAACCACAGGATAAATGGAAATCCTGTGGTTTTTATTTGTAACACTGACCACAATCCGCATATGCTCATTTGTATTCTTATATTTGGCTCTATATAAGACGGGCTTGAAAAACAAATTTTTTGTTGATAAAGCCGGATGTATACAGGCATTACGTCGTGGCTTGTCCCTGTGAAAACCGGAACAGGCCACGACTGAGTGTCTGAAATCTGATTTTTTTTCGACCTTGTCAATAATGGAGAACTGCAAAATGCGTATCATAAAAATAACAGCGGCGGTCTTAACAATTATATTCGGCTGCATGCTGGCATCCATATACACTGCTCCTGAAACAACACTCCATGCGATTATAAACGCGTCGAGACTTTATTCCGGCCTTGAAAAAAAGTGCATAAATATTTCTGAAGATCTGCAATATGTCTATCTTGAGGGCGGAAAGGCTGATTCAAAGAACGAAGCATTGATGCTGCTTCACGGTTTTGGAGCAAACAAGGATAATTTTACAAATATTTCAAAACAGCTTACTAAAAATTACAGGGTCATTATACCTGACCATATTGGTTTCGGTGAGTCTTCCCATCCCGTTGACGCAGATTATTCTCCCAAAGCCCAGGCAGATCGTCTTCACAGACTATCTGCAAAACTTGGCATAAAAAGGATACATCTTGCAGGAAGTTCGATGGGCGGACATATTGCATTAACTTACGCAGCACTTTATCCGGAAGAAACGGCAAGTCTGTGGCTGCTTGACCCGGGCGGCGTGTGGAGCGCCCCTGACAGTGAGCTTAAAAAAGTTGCCGTTGCGACAGGTAAAAACCCTCTACAACCAAAAACATTCGAGGAGTATGCAAATATCCCGGAATGGGTCATGCACAGGCCTCCTTCTTTCCCGGTTCCATTCCTCAAAGTAATGGCAACCGAAAGAATCAAAAATTCAGTCATTGAAGACAGGGTCTTCAAACAGATTCTTGATGATTCTGTGGAAGAGCGAGTAAGAGATCTCAAAATTCCGACTCTTATTGTATGGGGAGAAAAAGACAGGGTTCTTAATGTTGCAACTGCCGAAATCCTGAAAAAGCTCATGCCTATTTCAAAGGTTATTGTAATGCCTGATGTGGGACATCTTCCAATGCTTGAAAAACCCTCAGAAACCGCGTCTGATTATATAAAGTTCAGGAATTCGCTTTAGTTAGGACATCCGGGCTGTGCCTTTTTAGGGCAATTTGGCCATCAAGGCAAACGTTAATAACAGCACATTCAGTTAAACCGCTTATCGTAAGCTTCCACTTCATTGAGGTCAAACTCTTTAATCTTGGGATTTGCAACCGTCTTTTTCTGACTTGGCATCTTGATAGAACTGGAATTAGCTTTTGCTTTTAAAACAGATTCAAGGGCAGAAATTTTCTTTTCCGGTGGTTCCGCGATCTTCTCAGGCGTCTTAGCCACTGGCTGAGGTTCAGGCGGCGAGGATTTAAGATTCGGAATTTTTATTTTCAATCCCGGTGTAAGAATATTAACAAGCTTAATTGTATCTATGTTACTTGAATGGATCACATTCCATTTTGTGGCATCATTATAGAATTTCCTTGCAAGGCCTATCAGAGTATCGTTTTCCTGAACTTCATAAATGGAAAACCCGAATGTTTTTGCCATGGAAACCTGTGCAAGCTGAGCATTATTAATATACTTGCTTATAAGCGAATTAAGTCTGCCGTTTTTCTGAATTTCCAAAATAAAAGAATTCACATAATCAAGAAGATCGGGATCTTCCTTGTTCACCCCAATCCCGTACTGATCAGCAGAAAGCGTTCCATCAAGAACATAGAAGTCTCTTTTCCCTGATGCATAATGATCAAGAAAAATCCTGTCATTAACTATGGCATCAGCTTCTCTCCTCTTCAGATAATCATAGGTCGAAAGAGTATCTGAAACTGGAATCAATCTTGCCCCTGGCAAAAGTTCCAATATCATTTTTTCGCTTGTGCTGCCCTTGGTTGTAACAATGGTTTTACCATCGAGATCATTATAGGTCTTTATGGTTCCCCTGTCCTTAGAGCGGATCATCAATGCGAGGCCAGTAGTAAAATAAGGCTCAGACAATCCTATAACATCCATTCTTTCCTTTGTTATCTGAAAGCTTGAGATTACAAGATCAGCATTTTTTTCCAAAAGCATCTCCGCCCTGTATTTAGGGCTGCTGATATGCTTCCACTCAGGTTTTACTTTCAATGATTCCGCTATCATTTTCCCAAGGTCAGGATCTATTCCAACAGCCTCACCTTTATTGTCCCTGAACTGAACAGGAGGAATATCATCACAAATTCCTATCCTTAAAGTTCCTGAATTTTTGATTTCCTCGAGATTTCTGGCGTCAGCATTATTCTGGCTACAGAAAACTGATAAAAAGACTAATAAAGAAATAATAACTGAAGACAATACTTTTTTTCCCATTACAAACACCATAAATAATTATACTTTAAAACTTTAGGCTGCCTCTAAAAATATCATTTTTCAGATATCTTTACTCACTTGTCTGTATTAGCCAAGAGAGCAGTTGTTTTTGTCAGAAATCTCAATGATATATAGGGCACAAAGCCCTTTTCGGAATTATAAAATAATCATAATAATCCCCTTAGAGCATTAATCTGTAGATTTTTGGCATCTGTTTAAACAGTCGTAAGCAGAGTTTTAAACCTAAACATGTTATATGCCAGATTTCTAAGCCCGATCTTGAGTTTTGCCCTGGCTGATCCGAT
>NZ_AUEY01000103.1 GCF_000426225.1 Desulforegula conservatrix Mb1Pa | reverse complement strand
CCTGCCACTGTCCTTTATACTCTCATGGTACGAGCAGAAAGCTGTCGCGATTCTTTTGACCCTGCTCTTCCTCGGAATCAAGGACATAAGACTCGGGCCATCACTTCCTGCATTCTTAAGTCCAAACGTGCTTGATGTTCTGGTTAAAAACTTCAACATCATGCCTATAAAGACTGCGGATGAAGATCTGAAAGCAATACTTGGTTAATTTTTATAAATAAGCCCACTAAAAATGGTGGGCTTTTTCATTAATGCTGGCGCATATCTGTGCCAGATGGAGTCATTACATGGGTTACAGTTTATCAAAAGACCAGTTTAACAGTCTTCTTGACGCGTTAAAGAAATCTTATACTGTTTATGGGCCTGCTGTAGACCCTGACAAGGGCAACTATTCGGATACAGACCGGATTACATACAAAAAAATAAACAGTTTTGACGACCTCGTTTTGGATATGAAGACATATTTTTCGCCAAAGGAAATTGTTTATCCTGTCCGTGAGCCTTTGTTTCATTTTTCAGATGGTTCTTTTTTTGTGCCCCATATTGATGAAAAAAAGATTGCGATCCTTCTTAGGCCTTGCGACATCAACGGATTCGACAGGCTTGACACCGTTTTTTTAAAAAATGGGCCTGAAGAGGATTTCTATTATAAAAGACGCAGAAAGAATATTCGTTTTTTTATGATCGAATGCGCTGAAGGTTTTGATAACTGCTGGTGCGTATCCATGAACGCAAACAGAACCGATATGTATGACGTGGCTTTCAGGTTTGGAAAAGAGATTTTGGCTGATGTAAAAAACGAAGAATTCATTCCTTATCTTGTTGGTTTTCCACAGACAGAAGTTGACATACAATTTATTGAAAAAAATTCCATTGAAGTCAAAGTTCCTGAGATCGGGAGCATTTCACCTGAATCTTTTGATTTAGAGATGTGGAATGAGTACACGAGCCGATGCATTGCTTGCGGAAGGTGCAATACATCATGCATTACCTGTTCCTGTTTCACAGTGCAGGATGTGGCTTGCGGAACTGAAGGCCGCATGGCTGAGCGTCGCAGGCGCTGGGCAGGTTGTCAGCTTAATGGTTTTACAGACATGGCAGGAGGGCATTCTTACAGGTCAAAGAATGGAGAGAAAATGAGATTTAAGACCATGCATAAGATCAACGATTTCCACAGGAGATTCGGTAAGCATCAGTGCGTTGGATGTGGTCGGTGCGATGATGTATGCCCTCAATACATCTCTTTTGCCAGATGCATAAATACTCTATCGGAAGTCGTAGCTGAAAGGGGGAAAAATGAACAATAACCCCTATATTGCAGAAAAGGCAAAACTGATCAGAATTACACCAGAAACTGCTATTGATTCAACTTTTACCATCGCATGGGATAAACCTGTCAAACCAGGACAGTTTCTCGAAATATCCATACCAGGTGCCGGAGAGGCTCCAATATCCATCAGCGATTTCAATGACGGCGAGCTGTCCATGACCATACGCAAGGTAGGCCGGGTAACAGGAGCACTGTTTGACATGAAGGAAGGAGATACCCTGTTTGCAAGAGGCCCTTATGGCAACGGTTTTGAATACAACTATTATGCAGGAACAAATCTTAAAATCATTGCTGGAGGTACAGGGCTTGCCCCTGTCAAGAATCTTATAAAAACCTTTATGGAACCACGTTATGTCAATAGCCTGGAAGTTCTTCTTGGTTTCAAAACGCCCGAAGACATTCTTTTTAAAAATGAAGTGCTTTCATGGGTTGAATCAGCTACTGCAATACTGACCGTCGATAATGGCAACTATGACTGGAAAGGAAATTCTGGACTCATCACACAATATATCCCTCAACTTGATTTGAATAAACCTCAAGATTGCGTCTGTATTGTCGTGGGGCCGCCTGTCATGATCAAGTTTGTTCTGGCTGATCTTTTGACGAGGGATGTTCCAAGGGAGAATATCTGGGTATCGTTTGAGAGAAATATGAGTTGCGGTATTGGTAAATGCGGGCACTGCAAAATAGACAATACCTATATATGTCTGGATGGGCCGGTATTCAGACTGCCAGATACAATGAAACTGATAGATTAGCCAATATTCATTGCCAGATAAAAGATCTGAAATATTTAATTTCAGTCTGGTAACCATAGTTCTGCAAATATTAAAATCTGTCGTTTTGTCATGTTTGTAGGTAAAGAGAATCAGGAGAAATACAGTGAGTGTTTTTACAAAAAAACAAATGAAGAATGCTTACCGGATTACAAAAGTCAGTGGCAAAACAGCCTTGCGGGTAAGGGTTCCGGGCGGTCATATTGAAACCAAGTGGTTTTCCCTGATCCATGAGATAGCCGAAAAATACGGAAACGGGACAGCTCATATAACTACACGTCAAGGTTTCGAGATTCCGGGAATTGATTTTGAAAAAATACCTGAAATAAACGCGATGATCCGGCCTCTTCTATTAGCCATGGGCCTTGAAGACGATCCGGGAGACAAAGGATATCCATCAGCTGGAACGCGAAACATCAGTGCCTGCATAGGAAACCGGGTATGCACTTTTGGTAACGATGACACCTCCCGCCTTGCTATGGAACTTGAGCAACTCGTATATCCGCATGACCTTCATTTCAAGATTGCCGTAACAGGATGCCCAAATGACTGCATAAAGGCAGTCATGAATGATTTCGGGATTATCTGTACAGTTGAACCGGTTTATAACGAATCACGCTGTATTAGTTGTAGGGCTTGCGTAGATCATTGCTCCAAGGCTGTAGTCAGTGCATTGACATTCAAGGATTTTTCAGTTGTCAGAAACCCAAATGCATGCATCGGATGTGGAGAATGCATTCGTAAATGCCCTACAGAAGCATTGACACGATCTGCAACCAAGTCATACAGGCTTGTGATCATGGGAAGAACCGGAAAAAAGAATCCCCGAATAGCTCGAACATTCATTAAATGGGTTGATAAGGATTCTATCTTCAAGATCATTGAAAATACTTACGCCTTTGTAGATCGCCATATAGACAGAAGTCTTGATAAAGAGCATGTGGGGTATATCGTTGACCGCGTGGGGTATCATGCTTTTCGGGACGAAGTGCTTAAATATGTAACGCTGAATGATACAGCGGTTGTAGCAGAAAATATTCAGTGGGGAGGCTATTTTTACGCCAATGACACAGATTTATTTTATAACAAGAGGTAGGGTTATCCCCTCTATAGGAGCAAAAAAAAGGTGGGGGCATGAATCTTCTTTTTGAAAAAATTCAAAAATTTTGGCATTTGGTTTATCTCCTTAAAGTTTGTCATGTTCAATCTTATAGATGCTTACTATACCGCTTAAATCACAATTAAAAGCTTATAAAGCATGCCTGTTAAAGCTCCTAAAAATATCACAAGATGTATTGATAGATGAAACCGCATTATTGCTATAAAACTGATTATAGCCATGACTATTGCAAAAACATCAAATCCGTCATTAGGGAAGAAGGTTTTGATGCTGAAAAAAACCGCCAGTTTAAGTATCACACCGACAACTGCGGCTGTAATTCCTATAAGCGCGGCCTGGATACGTTTATTTGAAGAAATAAGCTCTATATATGGCGCGCATGAAAAAATGAAAAAGAAACTTGGAAGAAATGTTACAAAAGTAGTCAGAATTCCGCCTGCTATTCCATACGCCAGAGGATTTGAAGCTCCTGAAAATTTCCATGCACCAAGAAAACCAACATATTGAGTCACCATGATCAGAGGGCCGGGTGTTGACTCTGCAAGACCTAATCCCATAAGCATTTGAGACTCTGTGAGCCATCCAAGAACCATGACAGCATGATCTGATATATAGCTTAAAACTGCGTAAGCCCCGCCAAAAGTGACAAATGCCGCTTTAGTAAAAAACACGGCCTGCTGCGCGAGAATGTCGCCAAAACCTTTTGAAAAAATTAAAGGCAAAATCACTGCTGACCATATAATTATGAAGATAAAAGCCATTTTAACAGGATGCCATAAAGATGGCAGTTTTGTTTGTGAAAATTCAGGCTCTGCCATGAGGCATTCTTTTGAACCGTGTCCACGAAAACAGAATACTTTTTCATACCGTTTTCCCATCAATAGGCCAGCAGCTCCGGCAACAAAGACTATTGCAGGAAAAGGAACGGGAAAAAACTGTCCCGCAATGAATGACATAGCAGCAAAAAAATAAAGACTTGTATGTGTAAGGGCTTTTTTGCCTATTCTAATGACGGCTTCAGCGACAATTGCGACAACTACAGGAGTTATCCCATAAAAAAATCCTGAGATCGCCGGAACATCAGTATGCGCCACTGCTATCCAGCTAAGCAAAAGCATAACAAATACAGATGGCAGGACAAAGAAGACACCGGCTGCTATTCCTCCTTTGTATCCATGCAGTTTCCATCCAATATAGGTTGCGAGCTGATGAGCTTCAGGCCCTGGCAGAAGCATGCAGAAATTAAGCGCGCTCATGAAGGCGGATTCAGAAATCCATTTTCTGGCATCCACGATTTCTCTGTGCATGATTGCAATCTGACCGGCTGGGCCGCCAAAATTGATAAAGCCAAGCTTAACCCAGAATTTAAGGGCTTCTTTAAATGAAATATCAGACATTTTTATCTCCAAGGTGAGATATCTATTATAGAGTGAAAACTGCTATTTCTTAATGAGTTCACCTGCATCAGCTACCCACGCGGCAAGCCCGCCTTCGATGTATTTTGCGTTGGCTCCAGCTTCCAGAAGTTTGTCTATTACTCCAGAGCTAACAGAGCCACCACGGACACAGTAAATTATAGTTTCTTTGTCTTTTGGGACTTCATTTATCCATGTGGCTGCCTGTTCCGGGTCACGCCAGACAGAGCCAGGTATAATCCTTTGGTCTGTATCGTAATCAGCTTTTCTTCTTACATCGATAATCATTGTGTTTTTGTTTTCTGCAAGCAATGCCTTCAGTTCTGAAGGTTTAATGGTCTTTTCCATAGTTATTGATCCTTTTTATATATTTTCTTTTAATTGAGTATAAACGGCTTCAAAAATCACCAAACCTGTTTCAATGGCCTTTAAATCGTCTTTGAAATATTTCGATATCCCCCTGCATACAAGATCAAGCCCGGCTGCTTCTGGTGGCGGAAGGAGATCATTTATTGTGTCTGCGGCGTTTATTATTTCTGCCATCTGATCTATGGTTTTGTCGTTGATTGCATATTCTTTGACAATGGTGCAGAAAGTACATTTGCCACGCTTATGGCTTAATGCTGCTCCTGGTATGTCAAAGGCTATTCCTTCGAGGCTTTTGTAATCAGCACCTTTTTTTATGAAAACAAATACAGCCTCTTGGTCAATATGCTTTCTGATGAGCCATGCAGAGGCCATTCGGTCAATGCCGACATTTTCCCAGGTTATCCATTTCATTTTTTTATCTCCATATGGGCAAGTTCTTCCATGCGATTTTCAAAAACAGCCTTAACCTCAACAGAAAGTGGTGATTTGAGATAGTCTTGGGCCTTTATTCTGTGAAAAAGACTCCACAGCTTTCTCAACTCCTTTTCGTCTGTGATTTCTGCACAGTCAGCCCTCAGCTTTTGATACTGAATGTTTGTTTGATTAATAAAATAATCCCTCAAATCTTTTTCTGTTTCAGAGCTGAGGGCGTTTATTGACCAAACTGATGCTTCACCGCCAATTTCGATTACCTCGGCAGAAACCCACTGGAAATCTTCCATATTTTTTTCAGAAAAAGGAAGAACGCAGACAGAGTCCTGCACCTGATAAACTCCTAGCTTTTTAAGTTTTCTCCACAAAGCCACCTTGGCAGCAGATGTTCTGGCTTTTGGCGGTTTGTAAGTCAGCATTATCCATTTTTGTTTCTCGTCCATAGGCCTCCTTTTTTAATGTAACATAAGGTACATTAAATACAAGGTCAATACCCTCTTTTAATCTTTATAAAATAATTATCATTGACATTAGGCTAAAAAATCATATTATATTTGTAACCTTAGTTACAAATATAATTAAACTACAAATAAAGGATAATAATATGCCTCCATATGAAAAACACCTTGAAACCAGCGTAAAAAGAACAGGCAATGATTATCAGACAATGCACGACTGGCTTGATAACAACCCGGACAAAAATATAAAAACAGAGCGTCATAATCTGGATATTCTCCCGGAAAATATTGAATATGTTCGTTCCAATTGGGGCGATGAGGCTGTTGTTGAATATCTCCAGCATATTGCCGAAGACCTGCTTATGAAGGAAATAGCAATTCTTGAGAAATCAGGCTGCCCAGAAGAAGCAATTTTACATAGCGTGGAAGTTGCAAGGAAAGCCTTGGAAATTTCAGCAAGGGTAAAAATTCCGGTAGATAGAAAACTCATTGCAATGGGTGCGGTTTTTCATGATCTTGGCAAAGCAAAGACTTCTGGAATGCAGCATGGAGAAATAGGCGCTCAGATGGCGGCAGACCTTGGTCTTGAGCAGGAAATAATAGATATTATTCTAAAACATATTAGGGGAGGACTGACAGAAGCCGAAGCTGTTGAGTTAGGTCTGCCTGTGAGGGATTATACCCTTAGAACTCCTGAAGAAAAAATAGTCATCTACGCGGACAGAATGGTGGATATCTATGTTGATAAGATTGTTCCGGACACAAATGAAAAAGATGCTGAAGACCGTTTTGTTAAAATTCTTCAGCAGTATGAAAAATACGGCAAAAATGAAATCACGCTGAAGAGATATATTGTCTTGCATCAGGAAATACATGAATGGATGAATGATTAACAATCATGAAGCCACTGGTTCCGGAGCAGCTTCTAAACTATTCTGGAACTTTAAAATAAAAAGGCCAAGGCTTATGAAAAAATCAAACAGAGATATAAAGCTTCTATTTTTAACCCGCATAATAAGACTTTTTGCCTACGGATTCATGTCAGTAATTCTGGTCCTGCTTCTTGCCGAAACCGGGCTTAAAGACGGAAAAATAGGCCTTATTCTCACACTTACACTCGCAGGCGATGTTTTTGTTTCACTTTGGGTCACAACGGTAGCAGACCGGATTGGCAGAAGAAAAATGCTTGTCCTGGGAGCCGTCCTCATGGCTCTGTCAGGGCTGGTCTTTGTAGTGACAAATAATCCGTGGCTGCTGACAATCGCCGCAATTTTGGGAATAATAAGCCCAAGCGGAAACGAAATTGGCCCTTTTCTTTCCATAGAACAGGCTGCCTTGTCACATATTATTCCTGATCACAAAAGAACATCTGCCTTTGGATGGTATAATTTTGCAGGGTCATTTGCCACTGCCATTGGAGCATTAACAAGCGGATGGTTGGCAAAATTATTACTACTCTACAGCTTCACAGCATTGGAATCATACAGATATATAATGCTTGGCTATGCCATAAGCGGAGTTATGCTGATTGTAATATTCTTGAAATTATCGGCTGAAGTTGAAAGCCAGCCTGTAACGGTTGAAATTGAAAAGCCCACCATAAAACCTAAAATGGGGCTTCACCAATCAAAAGGTATTGTTGCCAAACTTAGCGCATTGTTTGCCCTCGATGCCTTCGCTGGCGGGTTTGTCATCCAGAGCATAATGGCATACTGGTTCCATACTAAATTTGGCGTTGATACAGGCGTTCTCGGAAGTATTTTCTTTGGAGCCAACATCCTGGCAGGGATTTCAGCTCTTCTGGCAACAAATATTGCTGCAAGGATTGGGCTTATTAACACGATGGTTTTTACACATATTCCATCAAATATTTTGCTGTGCCTTGTTCCTTTAATGCCTAATCTTGGACTTGCCATCGCTTTACTATTGCTCAGATACAGCATTTCCCAGATGGATGTTCCAACAAGGCAGTCATACACAATGGCGGTTGTCGCTCCAGATGAACGAACAGCAGCGTCAGGCATCACAAATATAGCGCGCTCAATTGGCGCGGCAGCATCCCCTGCTCTAAGCGGTCTGCTTCTGGCTAACCCGCTTTTTTTTAGCGCACCGTTTTTTCTGGCTGGCGGGTTGAAAATTATTTACGATCTGTTTCTTTACAAAATGTTCCTGAATGTCAGACCTCCTGAAGAAAATAGATTAAAAAAAGAAGTTTTTGATTGTATAAACGCAGATGAACCATGCTGAAACCCAAAAAAATAATGTCCGATAAGGTAATCGATTAGAATACCTAAATCGGACATTAAAATTTTAAAAAGAGAATGCATTAGTTGAGGTATTTTGACCTACTATTAGCAGACTTCCTTGCAACAGTAGCAATAAACGAATTCTTGAACTATACCACCTGGAGTAATATGTGACTCTTTTTCATGCCGGAGCAATTTAAATGGTTTCCCAAACTCTGCATGGAGTTCGTCAGAGCTGTAACGCATAACGGGCAGTCCGCTGCACATCGTTGGGCCATTTTCTGCAAACGTGGCAACAATGACATGGCCGCCGGGCTTAACCGCATGCATGACTTTGTTTATATAAGCCATGCGAGCTTCGTGTTCAGTAAGAAAATGGAAAACGGCCCTGTCATGCCAAATATCATAGACATTCTCTGGTAATGAGACTTCAATAATATTTGCCTCTATCCATTTGACAATACTACTGCGAGAAGCAAGCCTGCGCTTGGCCGCAGCTAATGCTGCTCCAGATAGGTCAAGAACCGTTAAATCCTCATATCCGATAGCCAAAAGACCATCAACAAGTGTTGATACTCCGCCACCTACATCAATAATTGCAGCTGATAAAGATGAGCCTGTTTCTTGGATTAGTTTTAAAGAAAGTTCCGCGTGTTCCTGAAACCAGCTAACTTTATTTGCTGCCGTGAATGAATAGACTCTTTCCCAGTGATCTTTATCTTGCATTTTAACATCCTATAAATATTAAGAAAATCAGGGCATAGCTCGCGAAGACATTCTTTGCAAAGCCCGAGGCTGAATCAGGTTTCAGAATGTTCATGAATATAAGCCGTTGCCAATAATTATTTAAAATATTAGTTCCGATAACTTTATATTATCGGACGTAATGTTTTTTAAAAAGAATCCAATAAATCTTGCCCAAGGGATTTTTATGCACTAATATTTAGTGCATGGAGAATTTATGAGCTGGCAGTCCAGATTATCAAAAAAAGCACAAAAACAGGCAGCGTCGCTCCCTGAAAGCATTAGGAACCTTCTATTCCAACTTCTTCGGGAAATAGAGATGTTTGGGCCTGTGCGTGGAAACTGGCCAAATTATTCAAGGCTATTAGATAACAGACACCATTGCCATCTTAAAAAAGGCAAGCCAACTTATGTGGCTGTATGGGAAGTGTCTAAAAAAGAAATCAAGCTTGTAGAGGTAATATATGCGGGTACGCACGAAAAAGCACCATACTGAAAATAATGACATGGCAAGATTTATTGGCCCACTTGATAAAATAGCAGAAATTAGAAAATTTGCTGATTCGCTTGGTCTTGTCGATATAGAGGAGAGTGTTTGTTACCGTGACGTTTTTCCTGAATACGCTGGCAAAGAAATACAAACGGCCCTCAGAGCTTATCGAACAAGAGAAGGTTTGACTCAGGATCAACTTGCTAAACTTGCGGGTATTCCACGACGCCATATTTCAGACATGGAAAATGGACGCCGACCCATAGGTAAAGAGAATGCCAAAAAATTAGCAGGGGTTCTTAATGCGGATTATAGAATGCTTATGTAGTTGTTTTAAACGTTGTGTCCTTTGTTTAAAAGCATCCATTTTCGGATAAATGCCTGCAAGATTTGGTCAGTAACTCCAAAATATAGGGAATAAAATGATAATAACCCTGGATATGACAGAACAAGAGGCAGAGGTCTTTTCTGAATTTCTGAAAAGAATGGGCCTGGGTGATTATCAGGCCAAGGCGCAGACAACAGACGAGGCCTATTTGATGCAGGATGCCGGAGAAAAAATAAGGAAAGCCCTGGCCGAATATGGCTTTTCGCCAAGATAAGGAGCGTCTTTTGGAATATTTTTCATCAGAAAATACAGATCAAGTCCCGGCTCTTCCGGAACACGTATCAAGCCGTGTAAAAACAATATTCGAGGACGGCACTCCTGAAAATACAAGAAAAGCCTACAGGAAAGATCTCCTTTATTTCAAGGAATGGTCAAGGGCCGTTACAGATGCTGACGCTGTTATGCCTTTTCAGGAGCCTGACATAATAAAATTCATAACTGATCATCTCATGGGCCTTGATCCCGAAGTAGAATCAGTTCTCATGGAATCAGGTATAAAGGCCAAATCAGGGCCGCACTCCATAAGCACAATAACAAGAAGAATAGCATCCATATCTTCCGCACACGAAATGCGTGGTCTTGCAAATCCATGCAAGTCCGGAGAGGTTCGATTTCTTCTTTCCAAGGCGAGAAGGGCAGCGGTTAACAATGGATTCAGGACAACAAAGAAAAAAGCCGCTACCTTGGACATACTCGAAACCATGATAAAAACCTGTAATGACAGCATTTTTGGAATAAGGGACAGGGCTATTCTGCTCTTTGCCTTTGCCAGCGGGGGAAGGAGACGTTCTGAAGTCTCTTCAGCATGTTTTGAGGATCTGACCAGATCAGACTCCACAAATAATGAAGGATACTCCTTTATAATAAGAAGATCCAAAACTGACCAGGAAGGAAAAGGCTTTACAGTTCCCATAAT
>NZ_AUEY01000102.1 GCF_000426225.1 Desulforegula conservatrix Mb1Pa | reverse complement strand
AAATCTGTTCCAGGCTATAGGCAGGGGCGCAACAAACGAAGGAGAATCCTCGACCCGACCTTGGGATAAGGCTTGCCGAACTCCCGTTCGTAGAATGAGGCAGCTCCGCGATGAAGTCTTGTCATGCGGTATCCAACCCGCGTATATCAGGTTGATCAATCGTCGCTTAACCTGTTTCGCCTCTGCCTATGCTCTGGACATAATGTCCATTGATGCCACTAAAAAAGTGGATGGGAGATTATTATTCTCTTGACTGGTGACAACCATATCAGGTCGGATTAGAGCTTCCTTTGCTCGTAATCAGACGTTGATCCCAAATACTTTCTCCTTAGTTTATAATGCGGCACCTCTCTGTGTCGCCTTTTAAGCTTTGAATATCAAATGGTTATATATTAGTTTCAGCATTTGAAGGGGACATAGCCTAAAGGAAACATAGCCATAGAAAAAGCTCACCGCATTACCAGGATAAACTATCTGCCAAGGGTTTTTACAACCCTTGCCGCGGCAGGTGTCTTGTTGTCTGTTGAATATTACCTGAAAAAACCCATACGGCATCTATGGCCATTCATCGGTTTTCTGCTTATATGGCCACATCTGGCCTATTTTGTGGCCCGTTCATGCAGTGATTCCAAAAAGGCAGAGTTCAGAAATATCTATATTGACTTTATTGTCATGGGTTTTTCTGTTCCGGCCGCGCTTTTCAACCCCTGGATCATTTTTACCTCGGTAAATGTGCTCGTTTCCAATTCCATAAGAAGCGCAGGATTCAGGGAAATATTCCGGGGAACAGTTTTGTATATGGTGGGAGTTGCCGCCGGGATTTTGGTTTACGGACTTAATATGAATTTCGAATATGGCCGGATAACCATGCTTCTTTGTCTTTCGTGCATTTCGTTTTATTTTGCAATTCTCAGCACCTCCGCATACGTGATGCTTAAAAGGCTCTCACAATCCCAGGCATATCTAAAATTAGCAATAAACAAGGCAGAGTCCGCCAATGTGGCAAAAAGCGAGTTTCTCGCCAATATGAGTCATGAGATAAGGACTCCCATGAACTGCATCCTTGGCATGTCAGGGCTTATCATGAGCTCAGAGCTTGATGCTGATCAAAAAGAATATATGAACAATATAAGGACAAGCGCCGAGATCCTTCTTTCCCTGATTAATGATATTCTTGATCTGTCAAAAATAGAGGCTGGAAAACTCGATTTCGAGCAACAGAATTTTGACATAAGAGCAACCATTGAGGATGTGGCGGATCTGCTTGCGTATAAAATTCAGGAGAAAGGGATTGAGTTTGCAATTCATGTACACCATGAAGTCCCAGCGCTGCTTATTGGTGATCCTGGCAGGCTCAGGCAGATTCTTTTGAATCTTTGCTCAAATGCGGAAAAATTTACAAGCGCTGGCGAAATCATAGTCAATGTTTCGCTTGTTTCAGAAACAGGGGATAAAGTTGTTCTCAAATTCGAAGTAAGGGATACGGGCATAGGAATTCCTTTTGACAAGATGGATCTTCTTTTTAAAAATTTCAGCCAGATAGATTCATCTTCTGCCCGGAAATACGGAGGCAGCGGGCTTGGTCTTGTCATTTCCAAAAGACTCATCGAACTTATGAACGGCGAGATCGGGGTGGAAAGCCAGGAAGGAAAGGGATCTTCCTTTTGGTTCACGGCAGAGTTCAGGAAACAGCCGCCTTATACCGATCAGATTGTCATTTCAGGTCGTGATATGGATGTTTCTTCCGAGAGGGTACTGATTGTAGATGACAACAGGGCAAATGCAGATATTCTGTCAGGATACATGAAAAACTGGGGATTCGGTTACGATATGAGCCTGAATCCTTTGGAAGTCATTGATATGATGAAAACTGCCGCTGCTTCCGGGAAACCCTACACCCTTGCAATAATAGATCTGGTCATGCCCGGCATGGATGGAGAGGGGCTGGGCAAGCTGATAAAATCTGATCATGAACTAAAAAGCGTTAGGCTTATAATCCTTGCGTCTTGTTTTCACAGGGGGGATTCAAGGCGTCTTAAGGAAATAGGGTTTTCAGCTTTTCTTACGAAGCCTGTCAAGTATAGTCAGCTGTATGGGGGTGTCATGGCTGTTCTCGGTATTACCGGAGCCGTGAATGATGAATATGACAGCATGAAAATGATTACAAAATATTCCATAAATGATGGGATAAAGAGGCATATAATGATTCTTGTTGCCGAAGACAATGCTGTTAACCAAAAGCTGGTTTTAAGAATTCTCGAAAAGGCCGGATTCAGGGCAGACGCTGTCTCGAGCGGCAAGGAGGCGGTGGAAGCCGTTACTAAAATACCATATGACATTATTCTCATGGATGTCCAGATGCCCGAGCTTGATGGGCTTGAAGCAACAAGGATAATCCGTGGAGGCAAAGCCAGGGTTCTGAATCCGGATGTAATAATAATAGCCATGACGGCAAGGGCAATGAAAGGTGACAGGGAGGAATGCGAGGCTGCAGGAATGAATGATTATATCACAAAGCCGATGCAGCCCGAGGTGGTGATTGAAAAAATAGGGAGTTATGTTGATGTCGTGCATGCCAGAAAGATAAAGGCATGAATGTCTGATAAAATCTTCCATAATGTTTCCTTACAATGTATTCTTGCCCGTGTTTGCTTATAATTTGTTGCTTTAAACCTTAAATTGCCGATTATTCCAGGTTGCCGGATTGATAATGAGAATAGGTTTCACACCTGAAAAACTTGCATTAAAACTTAAGCCGGATGTGCTCCAGCTTCTGTCTGCGCTTAAGCCGGGACAGACTGTGGCTGCAAAGGTGGTAAGCCAGGACCCGGGAGGTCAGGTTCTGTTTGAAATGTTGGGTTCCCGTATCAAGGCTGATGTCGGTAAACCCCTTAAACAAGGGGATCAGGTTATCTTTGAGGTGGTGAAAGACCCAGGCTCAAAAGGGGTGCCTTCACTTAAGCTTCTTGAAATTCAGCCCCAGGCGGCTTCTTTAAAGGCCCAGACCAAGGTAACGACCCAGGAAAAAAATGAGCCTTCGGTCATTTCAAGAAATTCTGCGTCAGGCCTATTAACAATGCAAAATCAGGGGCGGGAAACCATTGTAAAAGCTGTCCTTGGTAAGCTGCCTGCTTTTTTTGAGAAAATGCCTTTGGAAAAAATACAGGAAGGACTGCAGCTGCCTCAAACTATTCCTGCAAGGGTCGCAAAGAGCATTGATGCAAGCACAGTTGTTTTTTCGGTCAAGGGTGAAGAGATAAAGGCCAGGGTTTCTTCAGGTATCCAGGAAGGACGGGTTGTATTTCTGGAAAAAATAAAGCCTGGTCCGTCCTTGGAGTTCAGGGTCATTCAGCCTGATATTGCCCAGAATGTCAGAAATCTTGCGGCTGCGGCCCAGACCGAGGGCGGTGCCGGAGCTTTTCCAAAGCTTATAGGCATGATGTCGAAGCTTCTTCAGAATGTAAAGCCCGGTGGAGAAGGTGTTAGGCAGCTTCCTGAACCAAGGCTCGAAAAGCTTATGCAGCTGATAGAAAACATTTCACTTAAATCAGATGAGACGAAACCAGCGTTTTTGAATAACCTTATTAAAGACGGAGGGCTTTCCTGGGAGAACAAACTTGCGGAATCAGCCCTGAATCCGGAGAATGTTCAGACTCCCATAGAAACCCAGCATGATATAAAGGGTATGATACTCGACCTTCTTTCGGATACTTCGAGTCTTTCCCCGGAAGTAGGCAAGACCCTGGAATCTGCCCTTGCATCCCTTGAAAATCTCCAGCTCATGAATAAAATTTCGACATCCGAGGCAGGTGTTTTTTTTCTTCCATTTCCGATCATGTTTGAAGGATCATTCTCTTTTGGCCAGATTTTTTTCGATCTGCCCGAAGAATCCCAGGCAGAGAACAGCGAAAAACCTTTCAGGGTTTCTCTTATTCTTAATATGACGGAAATAGGGAAACTGAAGGCAGATGTTTCTTTTCTTAAAAAAAAGATATCAGGAACCGTGATCGTTTCATCTGAGGAAACCAGGGATTTATTTATTGAGAATCTCCCTGATCTTGAAAATAACCTTCTGGCAAGAGGCTTTGAATCCGCCGATTTCAGCGTGCGAATCCCAAGGAGCAGCAGCGAGCTTGACAGCTCCTCTGTATTTTCAAGTATGGTTGAAAAAAATGACGGCTTTAATATTTTGGTCTGATTTATGGAGGAAATATGGCAAAAAAAAAATCGGATGTGAAAAAGGCCGTAGCTCTCAAATACGATCCCAAAACCCACGGAGCTCCGAGGGTTTCTGCCAAGGGCGCAGGGGAACTCGCAAAAAGGATTATTGAGACAGCTATTGAAAATGGCGTGCCTGTAAAGGAAGATCCTGATCTTGTGGAAGTCCTCGCAGGGCTTGATCTTGAGGCTGAAGTGCCCCCCGAGGTTTTTGTGGCTGTCGCGGAACTTTTGGCCTTTGTATATTCCATGAACAAGAAAAAAATAGCTCTACCCGGGAAATAGCACAGCCATTATTTTGACGCTGTCGCGGTTTTTTGGCGTATATACCTATCCGGTTCTTAAAATATTTTTTCCGCTTTTGAATCGTCCATAGCCCTGTTCAATAATGTATGTGGCTCTGCCTGATATTCAGTTAAGAAGTGCCTTTTATGGTTAATGTGCCATCAAAAAAGGGTGATGCGTAGGTCGGATTAGGACGCCCTTTGTCCGTAATCCGACGTTAAGCCGGGTGCCTCCGGCGGGTCGCTTTTTGTAAAAAGCTCCGCAGAAACTTTATGGTTTTGTTAGTAGGCAAAAAACTGATATTTTTAGAGTTTTAAAAATGTTAAGCCCATTAACTTTCAAATGTTACTGAGAATTGAGCATAACCACAATAATGTATGCTCAGCAATAGCCTTCAATTCTTATGAATGCTGCCCCTAATCCCGGCGGATTTTTTTTATAGGTGGCGTTTCAATCAAAAAATCAGACTTCAAAAATCTAAAATCCGGCTTTCCTCCGGTTTCGGCATTTTTCTTGCTTATATCCTTGCAGGCATAATTGACTTTATAGAGGTATACGGCATGATTCTTCAGTTCACAAGACTTGTACAGGGCGCATTGAGGCAGGAGAGGCGGTTTCAGATTACTTCAAACAATCTGTCCAACGTCGACACTCCTAGCTTCAAGGAGGACGTTCTTTCCTTTGACTGGAGGCTCAAGGCCCATCTCACGGTAAATCATTCCCAGGGGCCTTTAAGAGAAACCGGAAATCCACTCGATGTCTCACTTGCGGATGAGGGGTTTTTTACGGTTCAGACACCCTATGGAACAAGATATACGCGGGATGGCCGTTTCACCATAAATTCGGCTGGCGAGCTTGTTACCCAGACCGGGGATCAGGTGCTTGGAGAAGGCGGCCCCATTACCATTGCCGGTAATAAGGTGGATATAAATAAAGCTGGCGAGGTCTTTGTTGACGGAGAGATTGTGGATGCTCTCAAGGTTGTTACTTTTGAAGATCTTACCCCCCTTTTCAAGCAGGGTGGAAATCTTTACGAATATCTTGGAGATCCAGGGGCAGAAATCACCCCTCCTAATATTGATGTAAAACAGAAAACAATTGAAGGCTCTAATGTAGAAACCGTGACTGAAATGGCAAGACTGATAGAGCTTTCGAGAATGTATGAAACATATCAGAAGATGCTTCAGTCTTTTGACGAGACAGACGCCAAAGCTATTTCTGATGTCGGTCAGTTGCGTTGATGCCTTTGGCTTTTAGAGCTTAGGGCACCAAAAAGCACGAACGAATTATAAAGGAGATTCACCATGATAAGAGGACTATGGACAGCGGCTTCAGGCATGCAGGCGCAGCAGATGAATATCGATGTCACCTCGAACAACCTTGCCAACTCAAGCACGACAGGCTTCAAAAAAAGCAGGGCAAATTTTCAGGATCTTATGTATCAGACCATGCTTGTGGCAGGCCCGACCACTCCGGGAGGCGGTCAGATTCCAACAGGCATCCAGGTTGGTATGGGTGCGAAGCCTTCAAGCGTTCAGAAAATTTTCACCCAGGGCGACTACGTGCAGACAGGAAACGAGCTGGACATGGCAATCGAGGGTGATGGCTTTTTCCTTGTTTCGGACGGCACTGAAAATTTATACACGCGAGCCGGCAATTTTACCCTGGATAGCGAAGGCTTTATCACAACTCCGGCAGGGCTCAGGCTGCAGCCAGAAATAGCCATTCCTCCCGAGACTACACTAATTACTGTCCAGTCCAACGGCCAGCTTACTGCCCATGGCCCGAACGAGGAGACTCTTCTTACAGAACAGATAAATGTTCACACATTTATAAATCCTGCGGGTCTTTTTGCAGTTGGCGGCAATCTTTTCAGGGAAACAGAAGGTTCAGGCGCTCCTGTCGAACTGACTCCCGGAGTGGATGGCGCTGGAACCATAGCCAATACTTATCTTGAAATGTCCAACGTCAGCGTTGTTGATGAAATGGTAAATATGATCGTTGGTCAGAGAGCTTATGAAGCAAATTCCAAGTCTGTCCAGACTGCTGATACTATGCTTGGCATAGCAAACGGACTAAAGAGGTAGGATGAATGGCCATGCCTGATTTTTCAGATAATCGTCCTTATCCAGACGGAAAACAGAGCTCTATACGGAATGCTCTTTTTTTTGCTGTTTTCGCGGTGTTATCTGCTTTGCCTTTTGTGGTTTCAGGAGCTGAAGTGGATGGCCAGAAAATTGCCGTTATTGTTCAGGGGCATGTTTCAGTGAAATCAGACGATATAAAACTGGGCGAGATTGCAGAGATTGATGCTCCTGAAAATATTGCAGGAGAGATCTCTGGACTTATCATTGCGCCCTCCCCAAAACCCGGACGCCAGAAAAACATCAGGGGCGGAAGATTAAAGGATCTTATTGAAAACCGTTTCCCGGAAAGCAAAGACATAATTCTCGACATTCCTGCATTGATAGTTGTCTCAAGGGATTCCCAGATATTGTCCGAAGAGATTCTGAAAGAATATTACATGAATAAGATTCATGAGATGTCCGGCAATGATCCCTTCGAAATTTCCGATTTCAGGGTAAGGGGCAAAAATATTTTTCCTGATGGCGATATTGAAATAAAGTCCGCGGGAGATTCCAGAGGAATTAGAATGGGTAATTACAGTCTGCCAGTTGATGTTTACGTTGACGGATCAAAGCAGGGCCGCCTTACACTTTCAGGGACTGCCGGTAAAAAAATCAAAATTCTGTGCGCGACCCGCGACATCCTGAAGGGTTCGGTTGTGACAGCGGATGATATAAGGGTGGAAACAAAGGATGCCCAGAATGGATCCAAAGGCATTTTTTTGACTGATCCGTCTTTGGCCATAGGCAAAAAGGTTCTCTCACCTGTAAGGTCAGGTGCTGCCATATTAGAAAAAAATCTTGCTGTTCCATCTGTTCTTAAAAAAGGAGACAAGGTCAGGCTTGTGGCAAAGGCCGGGCTTTTAAGCGTTGAAACTTCAGGTGAAGTTTTGTCAGATGCCGCTCTTGGGGAACAGGTAAAGATAAAAAATATTGACACAGGCAAGAGCATTACTGCCAGAGTTGTTGATTCAACAACTGCTGAAGCGGTATTTTGATGTACGGAGGCTTTATGAATAAAAGAGAACTGGCAAATCTTACATTTTCCGCTGTTTTTGCTGTCTGGTTTTTTTCAGGATGTGCAGCAACAACTCCCGGGCCTGTTGTGGAGGCTGTTCCAGGGGCTGCGCCGGAGACTCCCGGAGGAATGTATATGAAGGTCCCTGCATCCGAAGGCTCAATATTCACAGGTGGTAATGCCCTGCTTTTTTCAGACCAGAGAGCTAAAAGGGTTGGCGATACCATAATCGTTGACATTGTTGAAAACACTTCATCCAAAATGGACGCAAATACCGACATATCAAGAGAAAGCACTACCGAGGCAAAAATTCCATACTCCGCCGGTTTCCTGGATGCTCTGAAGGATTCCAATTCGAGATTTGATCCTGCAAATATTCTTATTTCCAGCACTAAAAATGATTTCAAGGGTAAAGGCTCAAGTGACAGAAAAGGGCAGATCACTGCGTCAATCGGATCAAGCGTGGTCAATGTGCTTCCAAACGGCAATGTCGTGATCCAGGGCACACGGGAAATGACCGTCAACAATGAGACCCAGTATATAAATGTGTCAGGCGTTGTAAGGCCTGAGGATATCGGCTCGGACAATCATGTGAAATCCACATATCTTGCCGATTCCAAGATTGTTTATTCAGGCACAGGAGTTCTTGCAGACAAGCAGCGGCCAGGATGGTTGGCGAGGCTTTTCGATAAATTCTGGCCTTTCTAATTCTTGAGTTTCATCAGATAAAGTTATTGTGTTTTTGATGCTAATCCGGCGTACGCCTGAATGGTTACAACGGAATAAGGAGTTCTTATGCGTGGTTCTATTTGTATTCTATCATTTGTTTTGCTTTGTTCTTTGTTTGCCGGAAGCGCGTCAGCGGCCCGCATAAAGGATATTGCCTCCATAAAAGGTATAAGAAACAACCAGATTGTCGGATATGGTCTTGTGGTTGGTCTTAACGGAACCGGAGACAAGGGTGGCAGCGGTTTCACCATGCAGTCCCTTGCGAATATGATGGAAAGAATGGGCATAAGAGTCGACAAGAACCAGCTAAAGGTAAAAAACGTGGCGGCTGTAATGGTCACTTCGGAAATTCCTCCTTTTGCCAGGGTAGGCGGACGGCTTGACATAGCGGTTTCATCGGTTGGAGACGCGAAGAGCCTCGCCGGAGGCACGCTTCTGATGACTCCCCTAAAGGGCGCAGACGATAATATTTATGCGATTGCCCAGGGGCCTCTTGCAATTGGAGGCGTCGGTGCCGAAGGTGGTGGTGGCGGAGCCGTCAAAAATCATCTCCTAGTGGGAAGAATAGTAGGAGGCGCGACCGTCGAAAAAGAAGTCCCCTTTGATCTTGACGGGAAAAAAGAGCTCACCATGTTTCTTTCAAATCCTGATTTTACAACAGCCCAGAGAGTCGCTGAAAGGATCAATGGCTTTATGGGCGCAGGTACTGCCAAGGCTGTAGATTCAGGAACGATAATGCTGGAAATTCCGGCCAAGCTTAAGGGCAATGTTGCCACATTCGTATCAGAAATCGAAACCCTCGATGTCAAGCCTGACAGCGACGCTAAAATCATTGTCAACGAGAAAACCGGGACTGTTGTCATTGGTGAGAATGTGAGGATTTCGAAGGTGGCCATATCCCATGGTAATCTGAGCATAACTGTCCAGAACAGTCAGCAGGTTTCCCAGCCGCCTCCGCTTTCAGGAGGGCAGACTGTTACGACTCCGACCACAAACGTGAGTATAAAGGAAGAGAAACAGAAGCTTGTTGTCCTTCCTGAGAGCGCAACCATCGGAGATCTTGTCAAGGCTCTTAATGCGCTGGGAGTTACTCCGAGGGATATGATAAGCATATTTCAGAGCATTAAAGCAGCCGGCGCACTTCAGGCTGATCTAGAGATAATATAGGGGGCCAAATGGATATAAAAGACAGAATCAATCAGGCTTCAATTCAGTCAGACCAGGAAAAGAATCTCAGGGCAAAATTTGCCGGCAAGCCAGGTCAGAAAGCGCCGTGGCTTAGTGAGGCTAAAGAAAAGAAACTCAAGGAATCCTGCAAAGACTTTGAGGCGGTTTTTACCAATATGATGCTTCAGTCCATGCGCAAAACCCTGCCCGGAGATTCTCTTTTCGGCAAGAGTCTGGCGTCGGATATTTTCCAGTCCATGTATGATCAGAACCTTGCAAGCCAGATATCAAAAAATGGCGAGGGCCTGGGGCTTTCAGGCATGGCATACAAGGATCTAAAGACCAAGATTACGGGTGTTCATGAAGCTCCTGTAAAACCTCCTTCAAAATTCTACAGGGACGTATCCTCTGGCTTCGAAGTAAATGAAAAAAGTGAAACTGGGGCGGTGGAGCAGAAAGAATCCGAACAGGACGATGATTTGAAGGCGGATTTGTTTTCAGTAATTTGATCCCATTTCAATTTCAAAGGATCATTATTGTGCAAGGTTGGAAAAAGTCAGACTTTCGTCATGCCGAACTTGTTCCGGCATCCGGTATTATCAGATAGTTATAGATTCCGGCCTGAGCCGGAATGACGGGAATCGGACTTTTTGCGAGATCATTAACCATAAGAGCCCATGCAAATCAATGCTTGATGAACATCAAGCTCATTTTTCCCATGATTGAATTTCTATGATATTGCCGTCCGGATCTCTGAAATAGACAAACTTCAGAATACCCACATTTTCTATCGGTCTTTCAATTATTGTACCAAGCCGCTCCGCGCCGTTTTCAAGGGCTTTTTCCAGAGTCGACTTCACGTCTAAAACTTCAAAGGCAATATGGGTAAGGCCTGTGTAATTTGCCATTATCTCTTTGCTTTGGCTCATCTCTTCATATGTGAAAATTTCGAGCGTCGGCCCATTGTCTCCATGACCCGGAAGGAGAAGATGAGCTCCCCTGAGTCTGGCATTTTTCAATCCAGTGGCCTGATCCAGCCAGTCTCCTGAAAGATTCCGTTCAGGCGGCTTGATTTTGCAGTCAAATACTTTGATGTAAAAATCGGCAAGCCTCTTCCAGTCTTTTGACGCAATATTTGTATGGGCAAAACGCATGGGAACCATCCTTTATGGTTGTTGATCATTTGCTTGTGTAAAGACATTCATGACGCTTTTTATCATAATTAATCATAAGTAAACCCCCGGCTCTGCCGGTGGACTCACAGAGTTTGACAGATCCTGGAATAAGAAGAAGTCTCCAATAACTGAACCGCCTAAAGTTCAAGTTAAAGGAGACTTCAATGAGCGAGAGACAAAGCCTAAGCCATAGTACCTGGGAATGCAAGTATCATGTAGTATGGATTCCAAAGTATAGAAAAAAGACTATTTATGTAGAATTGAGGAAATATTTGGGAGATGTATTTCGAGATTTGGCCAGACAAAA
>NZ_AUEY01000101.1 GCF_000426225.1 Desulforegula conservatrix Mb1Pa | reverse complement strand
CGCTGGTTTCCAGCACGAACCCCATGTTACTGGAGGTGGTAAAGCAGCTGTAGAGCATCCATCCTTCAAATGGGTCAATATAATACTTGGTAACTTAAAAAATGCGCTCAAAGGTACTTATCATGCAATTAATCGCAAGCATGTTCCGCGGTACCTGGCAGAATTTCAGTACAGATTCAATCGCCGATATGATCTGCCGTCCATGATTCACAGACTGATTTATGTTGCTCTTAGGACTCCACCCATGCCATCAACCATGCTTTCTATGGCTGAAGCAGAGTGGTAATCAGATCAATTAATGAGGTAAACATGAACGGAATCGAAAATGCAGACAAGAAGGCCTTGGTTTCGGAAAAAACTGATTCTATCTCAGTATTGCCAAATGATTACGATGCTATCCTTGCTGCCGATATTGAGAGGAAATTCAAGCATCAGAAAGACCTCTGCATTGACCCGGATACTGGGCTGCCGTGGGGATTAAAAAATGTTCTTTTCACTGAAATAACAATCCGAAGTTTTCATCCTTTTGCGATGAGGATCCAATACACCAGATATCACACTAAATACATGGGAAGAGTTTACGCTGTGGAATCAAAGGAACAGTGCCTCGAGGCTATTAAGGCTCTGCTTGATGAAGTGTTGCCGGACTGGCTGCCAGAACCGCCCCGCGATCCTGAGAACCCGAGGCGGTATCTGTAAGGATCAGTAATGTTCGTTTTTATGCATTTGCAGCCCTAAACTCACGCAAATCAGCTTCAATAATACTGCGAGCTTGTTGACGCAACACCTTGAGGTCTGACTGGCTAACATGATGGCAAGAGTCGCCAACTGGGCAAGCATATAAAGGCCAGTATTCGACTAATCTTGTGTCGTGGCGGATACAATAAGGGATTTCATCAATATGAAAGCTGTTGTCCGTGTATGTGGTGATCTTCCAGCAGAAGTTTCCAACCTGTATCAGGTCTTCATTGGTAACGCTAATCGGCTGATTTTTGGGGATCCATCTGGATCTCTCGTTAAACATACCAAGGAGGTAAAATAATGGACACAGCAACAACAATACATACGTGTCTGTTTGCCACGTCATTAATTCATATGCTGTATGTCCGAGCAGTTTTAATTTGGCGGCTACTATCCCGGAAAGACCGGTCGAAGCCACTATATACGATAATAGATTGCGCTCGAAAGAACCCCATAGTCTTCGAAGAAAAGCTAATAGACGATTTTTTAGACGTAATAACATTAACTTATGCCTTCTTATGGTTCGTGATGCATTCTGAAACCTGATTATTCAGGCAGCTCTCTTGAGAAAAAAACGAATAGAGGGCGCGGCAACGCCCTCCTGAAACAAAGACGAGACTTGTGCAACATAAACAGTTTTTTAAACGATTTCAACATCACTTTAAACGGAATTAAACCATGAGCATCTGCGTATCAAACCCAGAAGAAATCGCGGCCGAGCTTAAACTGATAGCCATGAACCGCAAGGAAGACGGCAGCACGGTCAGGAAGATTGCCGAGGTAATGGGTCTTAGCCAGAGAACGGTTTACGACTATCTGGACAACCGCCTGAAAGTGAATCTGAAATTCATCCAGGCATGTCTGATAGCCACAAACGGCGATCACGACGTGAAAAAATTCCTCTGCCCCGATGGCTGGGATCTTGTTCCGGTGGATCACTCGCCAGTTGTCGGGGATATCGAAAAAGAATGCGGAGACGTTCACATCGCAGTCTCGGAACTGCTCATGACCATAAGGGCGGCAAAAGCGGACGGCAAAATAACTCCGATGGAAAGATCAAAAATCGAAAGGGCAATTGATGCGGTACGCAGGGAAATAAATGATGTTGATGCTGTAATCGAGAACGACTCGAGGGTTGTGAAACTCTCTAAATAATTTTTAACTTTTTTTTAATCGAGCTGGCGGCGAGCCAAAAACCCGGGGCTGTGGGGGCACAGGGAAACAGGTGAAGCACGCTCAATCGGAGGGAATCATGAAAAGCAATCCGAACAAGGCAACCATCGAAGAAATAACAAAGCTTTACCATTATATAATCCTGCCTCTGCTCGTCAGAAAAATAGAATCTCAGAAATTAAATAAAATGACATCTTCCGTTAATCCCCCTCGCCACCGCTTCGGGGGAGAGGGCCGGGGTGAGGGGGAATTCAAATAAGCATTCCCGGATCACGACTCCTTGGGGTGAAGCGGCAAACCCAGCCAACCAAGTCGGCCTCGAACAGTGATCCGTTCTTAATAAGCATGATGTGTAAACCAGAAAGGCCGACAGCCGCAAAATTTGTAATCATAGATCAGCCCATTTTTTGGCCGATCTCTTAACCAATAAAGAGGAGGACTCATGACTTCTGCAACTTTAAAGGAATATTCAGACATGAAAGGCATCCCATACAAAACAGTCACCTCGTTTGTGTCGAATCACAAACTCCCGGCTGTGAGTAATCAATCCGGATCAAAATTGCCCAGATCGTTTCTGGTTTCAAAACTCGACGAGCTTTTCAAAAACCACAAACCGAATTTGAATGCCCGAAAACCAAGGCAAAGAAAAACACCGGAAATAAGGGAGGATGCGGAATATTCAAAAATGGCTCCGTACAGAAATATAAAATGCCCGAAATACTGGGGCTGCGTGACTTCCGCCGCAACCCAGAAAAAAGACCTAATCTGCGAGAATTGTGAAAACAGAAACGCCGAGTCCCAGGACTGGCTCGAAAACGAAATGGCTTGCTAAGGAGGTTTCATGGACAGACGAAAGGAAAATCAGCCTGTTTTATTCGATAGACGCAAGCGTCCTGACTTTGTTGTTCATCGGGCTGTTTCACTCTTGTTGAAAAAAGCCGTAATAGCCAATCAGTTTGAAAAACGAGATATCCAGGCATAAGCCATGAAAACTGAAATATTGCCTTTAGCAAAAAAACTGATATACAATCCCGCCGGTTATACACCGGGAGGGATATGTGTGAAAGGCAATATTTACACCAGACAGACCTGCCACATCTGTGGCGGAAAACTCCAGCACATCGAGCGCAAAGGCGGATGCTTCTGTGACAAACATCCTAAAGTTGCGGCGACCCGTTTCTATGTCCGTTTTGATACGGTCTTCAAAAACTTCACTTCATATCAGGCCGCAGCTCAGTTTCTGAATGGATTAAGATACAAGGAATCTGAAGGCTCTTTCGATGCAAGAGATTATCAGAAAGACAAACCTTTCGGGTTTAAAACCCTTGCGGAAAAGTATCTGAAGAGAAAAGAAAATCTGAAATCATTCAGCAATGTACGCAATTATATAAACAAGGCCGTTGAATATTGGGGTCAGGCCAATGTCAAAGACATCAACGGCGCAGACATCGAGGATTTTTTATTCGGAATCAAAGACATTTCCGAAAAGACACGGCACAATTACAAATCCACCCTTTCCGATTTCTGGAAGTGGATACTCCGGCGCGGCGTTATCACCCTTGCCCAGATGCCGGGCTTCCCTGAAATCAAATACGAACTGGCATACAGGACAATCACCGACTTTGAAACCCAGGGCAGTATAATTGAAGAAGTTAAAAAAATTTCATATGAAATCAATCCGAAGATCTGGTTCGGCATAGAACTTCTGGCAAGCTACACATCACTTAGACCTGATGATCTGCGGAGGCTGAGGGAATGTGATTATGACGACAAGCACCAGATGATAATCATCCACCATCCGACCAAAGCAAGAAACAAAATAAAAACAGTCAGACTGCTTGAAGAACATGCGGAACTCTGGAAGGATATCCGCTCAAAATTCACCGGCCTTCCTGAAATGCCGTTCTTCAGGCATCATGGGAATATTTCAGGAACAACTCCAGGCGAACAGTTCGGGCCAAAATATTTCAGAATATGGTGGCAAAAAGCGTGCAAGAACATAGGCGTCGAAGGTCTGGATCTCTACGGCGGGACAAGGCACACCACAACAACCGAGCTTGCGCGGGCAGTAGGTAGCGACGGAGCAAGAAAAGCATCCGGCCACGAAACCAATAAAGCGTTTGACCGCTATTGTCAGGTTCAGGATTCGTCAGCTTTTGAAATGGCAAAAATTACTAGCAAACTTAAAAAGGATAACGTGAAAATTATTCCTTTAAAAAAGAAAAAATAGAAGTAAATAATTTACGGCCGTTTCTCCCAAAATACAAAGAGGGCATCAAAAATTTTGATGCCCTCTTTTATTTTTTTTCAAGAACCACAACCTCTGAAATCTAACTTCAGAGCCTAACTTTTTTACCCATTTTTTCTGCACAAAACCCGCTCGGATTTTGCACAACTTTTGCACATGTTTTTGGTGCATTAAAAATGAGATAACCATTTGATTTTATTAATATCAAGTGGTGGAGGCGGCGGGAGTCGAACCCGCGTCCGAAAACCATCCATACGAGCGTCTACATACTTAGCCTAAATTTTGAATCTCGCCGCGTGAAACTCCTTCAGGCTGGATTTTCATTTGGCACGCCCTGTAAGTTTAACGAAAAAAAGCCAGGGTCTCAGTTTTCCGCTTTCCCGCGAGTCGACGTCCTGACCCAGGCCTGCGGGAGAGCCTGGCAGAACGGAAGCTGCTTAAGCAGCTACAGCGTAATTATAATCGTCTGCGATTACATTATTGCCCACAGTTTTACGAGGTGCAAGCAAGCTCGGTATGCAACTAATACTTCAGCGTCCCCGTCGAAACCGGTACGCCCCCATTTCAAAGAACAAAATAATACTTCCTATTTAATCATTATGCCCTGGGACATTTTTTGTCAAGGAAGGTACTACCTGATTTTTTTAATCCTGTCCATTTCTCTCTTGGCATCTCTCTCTTTAATTGTGTTCCTTTTATCGTGAAGCTTCTTACCCCTTGCAAGTCCGAGCTTCATCTTCACTTTTCCTTCTGAAAAATAAAGTGACAAAGGTATCAGGGAGTAGCCTTTTTCGTTTATCTTGCCGATGAGCTTCTTGATCTCGTAATTATGAAGAAGCAGTTTTCTCGGCCTTAAAGGGTCATGATTGTCATAATAGGCAAATTTATACGGACTTATATTCATCTGATAAACAAATACCTCGCCCTTGATGATCTTCGCATATGAATCGGACAGGTTCACCTGTCCGTTTCGAAGGGACTTAACCTCTGTCCCCTGAAGAACCATCCCAGCTTCATAATCATCCTCAATGGAATACTCATGACGGGCTTTTCTGTTATCAGCTATTGTTTTCTTGCCTGAGCCTTTCACTTTTTGTCTCCGGGTATCCCATTACTATCAAAATATCATTAGTACATAATTATAAGACCGGATATTATTCTGGCAAGCCGGAATAATATCAGAGCATAAATAATTAAGCGTTTTCAAGCCTGAAAAGATGGCCATATCTTTCCTGAACAAGATCATATACCTGTTCAGAAGTTGTAAGTTTGAGAGCTTCTTCAACAAAAGCACGCGTTTCCTTCTGGCTAACTGCTCTTATTATATTTTTAATTTCAGGAATAAAAGGAGGATTAATACTCAGTTCATCCATTCCAAGACCCAAAACAAGCGGCAGATTCTGAATCTCGCCCGCCATCTCTCCGCACATGCAAACCTCAATATTATGCTTCTTGCAAACATCCACAACCATTTTAAGCATTCTGAGAATCGCCGGATGCATAGCATCATATAGATAGGCAACCTGGGGGTTGCCTCTGTCAATGGCAAGGGCATACTGTATCAGGTCATTTGTTCCTATGCTGAAAAAATCAACTTCTTTGGCAAGTTCATCTGCCAGTATTACGGCTGAGGGGACTTCTATCATTATGCCGACAGGCATATCAGGATTAAATTTAGCGCCTTCTTTTGCGAGTGAGTCCTTTGCTTCGGCAAGCAGTTTTTTTGATTCCAGGACTTCTTCCATGCTCGAAATCATTGGAAAAAGAATACGAATATCACCATAAGCACTGGCCCTAAGTATGGCTTTAATCTGATCCATAAAATAATTCTGGCGTTTCAAACAGAATCTGATTCCTCTGAGACCAAGGGCCGGATTCTCCTCAGGCTGTATATTTGCACCAGGCACTATTTTATCGCCATTAATATCAAGCGTTCTAAAAGTAACGGGATTTGGAGACATAAATTCGGCTATCTCCCTGTATCTTTCAAAAAGCTCGCACTCGCTCGGAAAACCAGCACCTTCAATATACATGAATTCCGTACGAAACAGACCTATTCCGTCCCCGCCATAGTCTCTCACCTGAACTATTTCTTCTGGACGCTCAATATTCGCCTTGGTTCTTATGGTGACATGATCGTTGGTGGCTGCCGGAAGATGAGCATTCCGATTTACACTCGCCTTGTGTTTTTCGTACCTGGATCTAAGTCTCTCATATGTTTCAAGCGTACGATCCGAGGGATGGATAATAACAAGGCCATTGATACCATCTACAATTATAATATCATCACTCTGAATCAGCCTCATGGCATCTCCGCACCCAAGCACAGATGGAATCTGGAGACTTTTTGCAATGATACTAGCATGGGAAGCCCTGCCTCCGCCGTCAGTGACAAAGCCCTTAACCTTATCAAGCTGGATCTGGAGAGTCTCGGCCGGAGAAAGATCCCTTGCAACAAGAATGACCCGTTTGTCTATACTGCTAATCTTAACAGGTTCAGCACATACAAGATTATGAAGAATCAGTTCAGAAACATGGGTTATGTCATCAGCTCTTTCCCTGAGGTATGGATCAGGAATCTCCCTGAAAATCGACTTAACAGACTCGGACACCTTCTTAACTGCCCACTCAGCGTTAAGGCCTTCTTTCTCTATTGCAGTTATAGCCTGGGTGTAAAGCATCTTATCCTTGAACATGGCCATATGAGCCTCAAGAATATAAACATGGTCCCTCACCTGGGTCGATGTAGAGGCAATGAGATGCTGCAACTCTTCCTTGGCTTTTCGTACGGCTTTTTTCAGCCTGTTGACTTCTTTGTATCTTGCCTCTGGCTGAATATGGTATTTTTCTATTACATCAAGGCCCTTCTTTTCGATTATATAGGCTTGGCCTATACAAACTCCGGGAGAACCACTGAACCCTGCCAGTCTGATTTCAGGTACTGAATTAGGCATTTTGTCCTACTCGCCAAAACTGGTTTCAAAAAGACTTGCTATATTTTCAAGAATGCTCGTATCGTTATGATCGGTAATTTCGACTTTTATTGTAGTTCCTTGTGTGCAAGCCAGCGTAAGTATATCTATTATGCTTGCAGCATCTGCCTTTTCATCACCCTTTATAAGCCATATATCTGATTTTGCCTGCTGGGCAAGCTTTGCAATGGAAGCTGCGGGCCTTGCATGAAGACCAAGCTTATTATGAACCAGAAATGTCCTGGAAAGCGCTTCGATAACACTACCTCATAAAATTAAATTTAAAAAAACAAATCATCTTAATTTTTGAAAATAACACTTTATATGCGTTACTGTCAAACTGAACCGACTCCACAAAAAATATAATGAATCATCAAAAATGAGCATGAAAATACAATAATTCTCTCCTAAGACAACAATACTGGTTTGACCACACACAGAACAACACTTTAAAAATATTAATAATTTCTTGACATAAAAATCAGGAAGCAATACCAAAAGGTGTATTTTCGGCACATTCTACTTATATACAACTTCAAAATATTGGAATTATAAATAATTTCAAATTTTACGTGTTGTATTATTGAAGTTTTCCTCCGATCCGCGCCTGATGAGGACGGCGGGCATGAAAAAAAAGAAAGGTTGAGTGATGAAAAAATTTGTTTACTGTTTCGGAAACGGCGAAGCCGAAGGAGATGCTTCCCAAACAGAACTTCTGGGCGGCAAAGGTGCCAACCTTGCTGAAATGGCCCAAATCGGGCTGCCTGTACCGCCAGGCTTCACCATCACCACCGAATGCTGCAATCAATACCTGAATTCAGGTGGAGTTTATCCTGACCAGCTTCAGGAAGAAGTACAAGCAGCCATGATCATGGTTGAAAAAATCATGGACATGAAATTTGGTGACCCTGAAAGCCCTCTCCTTGTCTCATGCCGTTCAGGCGGACGCCAGTCCATGCCAGGCATGATGGAAACCGTGCTTAATGTCGGCCTTGCCTCCAGCACCATTCCTGGACTCATCAAGAAAACCGGAAACGAACGTTTTGTTTATGATGCGTACAGAAGACTTATAATGATGTATTCTGACGTTGTTATGGAAAAAGCTGAGGGGATTGAACCTGAAGACGGACATGGGGTACGAGCCCAGCTTGACAGAATGCTTGGAGCAGTCAAGAAGGCAAGAGGCTACGAATCTGACACAGATCTTTCAACCGAGGAACTCAAAGTCCTCTGTGAACAGTTCAAACTAAGGGTCAAAGAAACTCTTGGCAGTGAATTCCCGGATACCCCTGAAGATCAGCTATGGGGAGCCATCGGAGCTGTTTTCAAAAGCTGGAACGGTAAAAGAGCTAAATCTTACCGCCGAATAGAAAACATTCCTGATGACTGGGGCACTGCTGTCACAGTACAGAGCATGGTGTTTGGAAATATGGGAGACACTTCAGGAACAGGTGTTGCCTTCACAAGAAACCCTGCAACAGGTGAAAATCTGTTTTATGGTGAATGGGTTCCGAATGCCCAGGGTGAAGACGTTGTTGCTGGAATCCGCACCCCAAATCCCCTGAATAATGAAACAAAAAACGACCAGAATGACCACCTGCCGTCGCTGTCTGATGCAATGGGAGCTGATGTCTACGGAGAGCTTGACAATGTAAGAGATACACTTGAAAAGCGCTACAAGGACATGCTCGATATCGAGTTCACAATACAGGACAAAAAACTCTTCATGCTCCAGTGCCGCGTGGGCAAGCGAACAGGTACCGCAGCACTCAATATGGCGATGGATATGCTTGAAGAAGGCCTGATTGATAAAAACACAGCAATAATGAGGGTGAAGCCTCTCCAGCTTAACGAGCTTCTCCATCCGATAGTTGATCCAGAGGCTGAAAAGACCGCGGTTCTCATCACCAAGGGTCTGCCGGCAGGACCTGGAGGAGCTCAGGGTAGAATAGTTTTTACATCTGAGGATGCGGTCGAACTGACCAAACAGGGCAGAAGCGCGATTCTTGTCCGTGAAGAAACAAGCCCTGAAGACGTTGAGGGCATGAGAGCGGCAAAAGGCATACTCACAGCCAGAGGCGGCATGACAAGCCATGCTGCACTTGTTGCCAGAGGCTGGGGAAAATGCTGCATAGTAGGAGCCGGAGCCCTAGAAATTAACGCAAAGGCCAAGAAGCTTAAAGTAAACGGCAAGACCTATGTTGAAGGAGATATTATAACCCTCAACGGCTCAAGAGGACTTGTTTACGAAGACAGAATAAAAATGATGGACGCAACCAAAAATCCGCGTCTTGCAGCATTCATGCAAATGGTTGATGAATCAAGAACCATGGGTGTAAGAGCAAATGCCGACACCCCTGAAGATGCTCGTCAGGCAAAAGAGTTCGGAGCAGAAGGCATCGGCCTTTTCAGAACAGAACATATGTTTTACGGTGCAAACTCAGAAGCGCCGCTCTTCCTTCTCAGAAAAATGATTCTCAGCGAAAATCAAAAAGAAAGAGAATCTGCACTTGAAGATCTCTATCCTTTTGTAAAGTCGACCATCAAGAACACGCTTGAAGAAATGAATGGAATGCCTGTAACCATAAGACTTCTTGATCCACCTCTGCATGAATTCGTTCCGCACATGAAGGATATGCAGGTTGAACTCGCAAAGGTTCTCGACATCGATCTTGCTGAAGTCAGAAAACGCTGTGATGCTCTACAGGAAACAAACCCGATGATGGGGCACAGAGGTGTGCGCCTTGGCATAACCTACCCTGAAATCACAAAAATGCAGTTAAAGGCAATACTCGAAAGTGCTGCTGAACTCATTAACGAAGGAAAGAACCCGATTCCTGAAATAATGGTTCCTGTTACCTGTGATGTTAAAGAGCTGAACATCACCAAAATTATATTTGATCAGATTTATCCGGAAGTCTATGCCAATCACGGTCTAAAATCCATAAATATCAAATATGGAACAATGGTTGAAACTCCAAGGGCAGCCCTGCTTGGCGATAAAATGGCTGAAACAGCTGAATTTTTCTCTTTCGGGACAAACGACCTGACCCAGCTCACCTTCGGATTCAGCCGTGATGATACTGGCGGATTCATGAATGATTATCTTGAAAAAGGTATTATTGGAGTGGATCCTTTCCAGAGCATTGATACAAGCGGAGTTGGCGAGCTTATTAAAATAGCTGTCGAAAGAGGCAGAGCAACAAGAAAAGATATTAAAATTGGTATATGTGGTGAACAGGGAGGAGACCCTGCATCAGTAAGATTCTGTTACAAAGCAGGACTCGATTATGTAAGCTGCTCACCATTCAGAGTACCAATTGCTAGACTTGCTGCTGCCCAGGCAGCAATAATGGAAGCAAAGTAAAACTCAAAATTAGCTTTTTAAACTAAAGGCCGCCAAAATGGCGGCCTTTTTTTATTAGGCTGTGTCCCAGTCAAATATTGATGGAGTACCAAAAACTAAAAAATGACAACTGCGTCATGCCGGAATTGATCTGCCATCTTTGTATTTTCAAACAATTCTGGATTCCGGCCTGCGCCAGAATGACGATAGTAGAGCTTTTTGCGACGTTGACAGTATTGGCAGTCAATAAAGCAAATCATTTGCGATCTTAATTTCCTTGGGGTACTTTTTTTCATAAAGCTCCTTAAGTCCATATTAAGCTTTATGATTTTATTATAATAACAGTCTATTTTACATATTTTACCCCTTAAGAGAATCTCTAAAAATTGTTTTATTAATTACTCAACAAGTAAAAATATGTTATAAGACAACCATATTAACTTATGAATATGGTGAGCAAATTAGACAATGAAGCAGCTTGGATTATTTGACTGGAAAGAGCGCTATACGAGAATTGACAAGAATGGAGATCCATTAGTTGAATTGAATAAGGTGATTCCATGGGAGGATTTTCGTTCTGTTTTGAGTAATGTTTTTGTGAAGGCTCGAAAGAGCAACGCGGGCGCAAAACCGTATGATGTTATCCTGATGTTTAAAATACTGATTTTACAGTCTCTTTACAACCTTTCTGATGATGGGATTGAATATCAGATTTTAGACCGATTGTCCTTTATGCGTTTTCTTTCAATTGATGCAGGCGATAAAGTTCCCGATTCCAAGACGATCTGGCTTTTTAG